>JAGQSE010000527.1:1930-6925 GCA_020439725.1 Acidobacteriota bacterium | reverse complement strand
CTCGCCTTGCTGGCGAGCGTGCCGGCCCAGGCCCTCGTCGAGCGCGACGGCTCGCCGTTCCTCGCCGCGAAGCAGGTGCGCCATCCCGGCCTCTACATCGGCAACGTCTACGTCGCCGGCGACCAGCTGACCGGCACCCAGGACGGTGGTCGTAGCGCCGGCCTCCTCGGTCTGGGGATCAACCCGGCCAACGCCTTCCTCGACCTGCGCAGTGGCCGCTGGGGCACGCTGATGCTCTCCGAGCCGCTGATTCCCGGCGATGGCGTGGGCAACGCGCTGACCTGGCAGGGACTCCGCACCCCGGCGCCCACCGACGACCAGGGCCTCGAGGCCCAGGCCTGGCAGGCTCTCCACGGCTTCCTCGACGCCAACAAGAACCAGCTCGACATCGAGCCCGCGGAGCTGATGCCCCGCGCCGTCGCTACCGGTGCCGGCGACCTGGTGCAGATCCACGGCCAGCGTGTCTTCGCCGGCGTTCCGGTGCGCGACAGCTTCATGACCGCCGTCATCAGCCATGGCAACCTGATCCTCCTCGGCTTCCGCACCTGGGACGACATCACCGTGTCGCCCTTCCCCGAGGTCGATCGCGAGGCCGCCGTCGAGGTCGTCCGCAGCTACCTTCGGCCGACCGCCATGAGCGGGCTTTGGGATCGCACCGAGCTGGTCTACGTGCCGCTGGCCAAGGGCGCCCTGCCGACCAGCAACCCGGTGGGCGACGGCTACGCCTACCGTCTGGCCTGGGCCGTGCGCCCCGACTTCACAGGACACTTCGAGCGCTTCGAAGCGCTGGTCGACGCCAAGAACGGCGAGATCCTCTCCTTCGAGGACACCGCCCACTACGCCACGCCGCGGGAAGTGGTCGGCGCCGTGCTGCCGGTGAGCAACGACGGCGTCGCCCCCGACGGCGTCGAGCAGTCCGGCTGGCCGATGCCCTACGCCGACGTCACGGTGGGGGGCACCACCTACTTCACCGACGGTGGCGGCAACCTTCCCGCCTGTGTCGACGGCACCATCGAGACCGAGCTCAAGGGCCGGTTCCTGAGCATGAACGACACCTGCGGCGCCCTCCTCGAGAGCGATGCCGGCAGCCCCCTCGACCTGGGCACCAGCCCCGGCACCGACTGCAACGTCGCCGGCGGCGCCTCGGCGGGCAACACCCGGGCTTCGCGCTCGGGCTATTACGAGATGAACCAGCTCAAGGAGGCCGCCCGCGGTTACCTCGACGGCAACGGCTGGCTCGACGCCACGCTCATCTCGAACATGAACATCAACGACACCTGCAACGCCAGCTGGAACGGCCAGGTCAACTTCTTCGCCTCGGGCGGTGGTTGCAACAACACCGGTGAGATCGCCGGCGTCTTCGACCACGAGTGGGGCCACGGCATGGACAACAACGGGGTCAACCCGAACATCGCCAACCCCGGCGAGGGTATCGCCGACGTCTTCGCGTCGCTGCGCCTCAACACCTCGTGCATCGGCCGCAACTTCCGCGCCACCAACTGCACCGGTTTTGGCGACCCGTGTACGTCGTGCACCGGCGTCCGCGAGATCGACTTCGCCAAGCGCGCCTCGGGCAACCCCCACGGCATCGCCTTCATCGACGCCAACTGCGGCAGCGGCCCGGCTCCCTGCGGCGGCGGTGTCCACTGCGAAGGCCAGGTCTTCGCCGAATCGATCTGGGACCTGTACAACCGCGACCTGCGTGGCGCGCCCTACAACATGGACCTCAACACCGCCCTCGAGGCCGCCACACGGCTGACCTTCGTCGGTTCGGGACCCGTGGGCAGCTGGTACACCTGCGTCAACGGCACCGCCACCGGCGACGGCTGTAACGCCGACGGCGGATACCTCAACTACCTGGCGGCGGATGACGACAACGGCAACCTGGCCGACGGCACGCCGCACATGACGGCCATCTTCAACGCCTTCAACCGGCACAGCATCGCCTGCGGCTCGCCGACGGTCACCGACAGCGGCTGCGCCGGCGGGCCCAGCTCGGCGCCGACGGTGAGCGTCTCCCCCCTCGACCGCGGCGCCCACGTCACCTGGACGTCGGTGGCCGGGGCCACCCGCTACAACGTCTTCCGCACCGACGGTGTGCTGGGCTGTGACTTCGGCAAGATCAAGATCGCCGAGACCACGAGCCTCGAGTTCTACGACTCCGAGCTCCAGAACGGCCGCGACTACTACTACTCGGTCACCGCCGTGGGCGCCTCCGACGCATGCTTCGGTCCGATGAGCTCGTGCACCACCGGCACTCCGGCGGCCGGCGCCAACCTGTCCATCGATACCGCCTCGGCGTCCTTCAGCTTCAGCGGCGGTGACGGGGACGACTTCCTCGACAACTGCGAGACCGCGACGGCGAGCTTCAACGTCGACAACATCGGCACCGGCTCGCTGACCAACGTCCGCATCACCGAAATCCAGAGCCTCAACCATCCGGACATCCAGATCCTGACCGCGCTGCCCGCGACGGTCGCCGCCTCGCTCGCCGAGTGTGGTCCCGGAGCCGCGTCCTTCGGCTTCTCGGCGGCGGGCCTCTCCTACCAGGACACGGTCGAGCTCCAGGTCACCGTGACCGCCGACGAGATCGCGCCCCAGACCCGCGTCGCCGTCCTCACTCTCGGCCAGGTCGAGAGCGACATCCAGAGCTTCGCCACCAAGACCTTCGACTTCGAGACCAGCCTCGACGGCTGGACCGTCGGCGAGGGCACCTTCGGCCAGTCGACGGCCCTGGGTGGTGGTGACGGCACCGCCACGGCGATGGCGTCCTCGACGCTGATCGACAATGCCTGCGACCGTATCCGCTCGCCGGAGGTCCGGCTCACCGCCACTTCGACCTTGTCGCTGTGGAACAACTACGAGATCGAGCCGTTCTCCGGTGGCACCTGGTATGACCGCGCCAACGTCGCGTTGGTCGACTCGAGCGGCGGCCGGACCGCCGTCGAGCCGGACAGCGGCCGGACGTACAACGCCAGCAGCCCGGGGGTCGGCAACTTCTCCGGCTGTCTCGAGCCCGAGCCGGGCTGGGCCGACAACAACCTCACCTGGGGCACCAGCGGCTGGTCCGCCGCCGCGCTGGGCTCCGTGGCGGCCGCCGGGCAACCGCGTTTCCTCGAGGTCACCTACTCGACCGATGGCGGCCTGGCGCTGCGCGGCTTCTCCTTCGACCAGTTGACCTTGACCAACTTCGACCTCCAGGTCCAAGACGGCCAGCTCAACACCTGCAACATCTCGGGCACGGTCTTCGGCGCCGGCTTCGAGACGGGCGACTTCAGCGAGTGGACCTCGCACACGCCCTGATCCGCTGATCTCGACCACACCGCCGGCACCGCCGGTGGCAAGGCCCCAGGAAACCGGCCGTCGCACCACGCGGCGGCCGGTTTTTCCGTTCGCGGGAAACCCTCCGAAATCTGGGTCCCCCATTTCGAAACTCCAGTTCGAGACTGTCGAAACTCGGGTCCCGCGGGTCGCCGGAGCTTCGTGCCATGATGCGCCCATGACCTACCGCCCCCGCTGGTACTCGCTCGTCCTCCTCGGTTGTCTCGGCATCTCGATCCCTTTCTCGGCCCACGCCGAGACGCCCCAGGCACCGCGCCGCCCCGACGTCCTGCTGATCACGATCGACACTTTGCGACCCGACGCCTTGGGCTGGATCGGCGGCAAGAACGCGACGCCGAACCTCGACGCTCTGGCGGCGGAGGGCGTCCGCTTCCCCGCCGCGGTGTCGCCGGTGCCCATCACGCTTCCCGCCCACACCTCGTTGATGACCGCGTTGATCCCGCCCCGCCACGGCGTCCGCGACAACGGCCAGCTGCTCGGCAGCGGTGCGCAGACGCTGGCGGAAGCCCTGCAGACCGAGGGCTATGCCACCGCCGCCTTCGTCAGCGGCTACCCGCTGAGCCCCGAGTTCGGGCTCGATCGCGGCTTCGACCGCTATGACGGGATCCTGGCGAGCGATGGCGGTCCCCTCGAGTGGAGCGCGGCCGAGACCACCCGTCGGGCCCTCGAGTGGCTGTCGACGGCGCCGCGGCCGTGGTTCCTGTGGATCCATTACTACGATCCCCACGACCCCTATGAGCCACCGCAGCGCCTGCTGAAACCGGGTCCTCGGGGCGCCTACGACGGCGAGGTGGCGGCGGTCGACGAAGCCCTTGGAGCGCTCCTCGCCGGCGCGGCCAAGGCCTCGGCCAATCGCCTCACGGTCTTCACCGCCGACCATGCCGAGAGCCTGGGGGAGCACGGCGAGCGAACCCACGGCTTCTTCATCTACGACAGCACCACCCTCGTGCCCCTGGTCTTCCATTGGCCCGGCAAGCTCAAGCCGCTGGAACCGAAAGCCGAGCACGAAACGCTGCCGCGTCTCATCGACGTGGCGCCGACCATCTGCGCGCTTCTCGGGTTGCCGGAGTGGAACGGTGTCGACGGCGAGAGCCTGCTACCCCTGCTCACCGGCCGGCCACAGCAGATACCGGCTGCCTATCTGGAAAGCCTCCGGCCCTGGCACTCCTACGGCTGGGCGCCGCTCAAGGGGATGCGGCGTGAAGGCTGGAAGCTGATCGTCGCGCCCCGGCCCGAGCTCTACGAGCTGAGCTCGGATCACGCCGAAGCCGTCAACCGCATCGACGATCAACCCAACCCGGCACGGCGTATCGCCGGCGCGCTCCGTTCCGCCGAGCAGCAGCCCGCCTTGGCCTCCTCGTCCGCCGTCGACGCCGAGACGCTGGCCCGGCTTCGCTCGCTGGGCTACACCGGCGGCGCCGCCGGTACCGGCTCCAGCCTCCCGGACGGACTGGCGGATCCCAAGGACCGCATCGACGCTTGGAACCTGCTCGGCGACGCCGAAGCGGAGCTCGGGGCCGGAAGGCCCGAGGCGGCGCTCTCGCGCTTCGACCAGGTGCTCGAGAAGGCACCCGACAATCCCTTCGCGCTGGCACGCTCGGGTTTCGCGCTGCTCGTTCTGGACCGTGTCGATGAAGCGGTCCCGCGCCTCGA
>JAGQSE010000527.1:1284-1888 GCA_020439725.1 Acidobacteriota bacterium | reverse complement strand
GCCCTCGACCGGGCGGGACGCCACGGCGAGGCGGCCGCCCAGTGGCGCGAGGTGATCCGGCTCCAGCCGCGGCGGGTCGCCGCCTGGAACGGGCTGGGCGCCTCCCTCGGTCTCGACGGTAGAGCCACCGAGGCCGCCAAGGTCTTCGCGGAGGCGGTGGAGCTGGCACCCGATGACCCGGACACCCGCATCCGGCTGGCCTTCGCGGAGCACGGTGCCGGGAACGACGGGGCGGCCATCGGGGCCTTTCTCGAAGCGGTCCGGCTCACCGGCGCGGACTCCTTTCCCCACCCGGCTGCCCTCGGGCTGCTGCTGCTCGCCGCCGACCGGCCCACCGAAGCTCTCGAGTGGTTGCGCCGGAGCCGCCCGGACGAGGGTGACTACGCCCGGGCGCGTTTCGAGCTCGCTCGCCTCGAGCTGGCGGGAGGCGACGTGGCGGCGGCGCGGCAGGCTCTCGCCGAGGCCCTCGGAGCCGACCCGCGGCTCACCGCCGAGGCGGCACGGGATCCCCTGCTGTCGGGCCTACGCTCGAAGTAGACCGCCCCTCGCGGCCGCTGGGATAGACTCCGCGGCAACCGTCTCGTCCCGACAAGGAGGATTTCCA
>JAGQSE010000527.1:0-1214 GCA_020439725.1 Acidobacteriota bacterium | reverse complement strand
GCCGGCGAGATCAAGGGCGCCGAAGCCTTCGATCGCATCAAGACTCTCGCCGGAACCTGGAATTCCGTCAGCGGCGAGGCCGACGCCAAGGACGAGACCTGGACCCACGAGTTCCGGGTCTCCGCCGCCGGCTCGGTGGTCATGGAGATCATGGCTCCCGAGTCCCCCTACGAGATGATCAACATGTACCACCTCGACGGCGGTGAGCTGGTCCTGACCCACTACTGCGCTGCCGGCAACCAGCCGACGATGCGTCTCGACACGGCCGCCAGCGACGCCGACCACTACGTCTTCACCTTCACCGGCGGCACCAACCTGGACCCGGCGGTGGACACCCACATCCACGCCGGCGAGATCGACTTCGAGGGTGACAACTCGCTCGAGAGCAAGTGGACCGGTTGGTCCCAGGGAAAGCCAGGCGACACCAGCGCCTTCCACCTGGTCCGCGCCGGTAGCTAGCCCTCTCCCCCGCCGGCGGCAAAGCCCGTGCGGGCGCGCACTCTGAGCTGCGGGTCCCGGGTCCGCACCAGCAGCGGGTGATAGCCGCCGGCGGCGTCCTCGGCGGGCAACGCGACACCGAGCAGGTAGTAGCCGCTGGTCTGTCGCGCCACCGCCCGGAGCGGGTCGAGGACCGACGCGGCGCGGTAGAAGCTCTCGCCACCGGTCACCCGCGCCAGGCGATCGGCGCCTTCCTGTCGCCCGCGGCCGATCAGGCCCACCGCGTAGACCGCGACGTTGGCCTCGTTGAGCGCCTGCTCGGCGCGGGCGAACGCGCCGTCGTCGTCGGGACCGCCGGGTCGGGGCAGGTCGTCGCCCAGGAGCAGCAGGTTCTTGCGCCCTGCGACACCGCGCAGCGCGCCCGCGAGCAGCGGCAGGACATCGACCAGGGTCGCGTCGGCCGGTGCCGCCAGCCCGCTCCCCAACGCGTCGGCGAGGGTCGACGGCTGCTCTTCGGAGGCGTAACGCGAGGGCCACCGTCCCGCCTCGACCCGGCCGCTCGCAGCCCGCTCCAAGGCTTCGCCGGCGGCGCGGCGGTCACGGCTGAAGTCCTGGAGCAGAACCAGCTCGCCGTTCCACGCCAGCACCGCCACCCGATCTCCCGGAAGCAGCTCTTCCACCAGCCAGCGGAAGGTCGCGCGTCCAGCGTCGGGCAGGCGCTGCTGCAGCCTGGCCACTTCCCCCGGCGCCGCGCCCAGCGCCGGTCGCTGGACCAC
>JAGQSE010000526.1:2298-4940 GCA_020439725.1 Acidobacteriota bacterium | reverse complement strand
GTGGGCATGCTGCTGTCGGTGCCCCTCACCATGACGCTCAAGATCGGTCTCGAAAGCCAGCCGCGGCTGCGCTGGCTGGCCGTCCTGCTGGGCAACGATGCGAGCGCCGGGCCCCAGGCAAGCCCGTCTCAGACCACGCTCGAGCCCTGAGGACCCCGCCACACCGCGATGCTGGCCAGGCGGCGCGGTCCCCGAGCGGCAGCCCCTGCGATGCCGGCAGACAGCCCGGTCACGACGGCTCTCTCTCGCTCCCGAGTCACCGCAGCAGGCAATGCAAAAGGGGCACGCCGGTGAAGGCGTGCCCCTTGGTGTCGGTGCCGCGGGGGCACCGTTCGCTGGCCCGTCGGCTCAGGCGGTGCGGCGGCGCAGCAGGAAGAAGGCCGCGAAGGCCAGACCCAGGCTGAGAAGGATCAGCCCGAGAGTGCTGGCGGTCGGGATCTCGAGGGGATTGGGCCCCATACCGACGAACGCCGCGCAGGTCAGAAGCGACACGTCGTCGAGCGAGAAGTTGGTGACACCGGTGCCCCCGCTGGTCGACATGAAGGTGATGGTGTGGTTGGCGTCGTCGGCGAAGGCGCTGACGTCGATCGTGACCTCGGCGTAGCCACCGGTGTAGGTCGGATCGCCCTCGAAGACCTGGAAGACCTGGGAGCCGTCGATCAGGACCACGAAGTCGTCGGTGCCGGAGCCGCTCTCGGCGCCGTTCCACAGCCAGAACTTGAGGTTGGCGGCGGTGCCGGAGGCGATGGTGACGGTCTGCTCGACCGAGCCGACCTCGGGCGCGGCGATACCGCCGAACCAGGCCCACCAGTCGCCGGTGCGCGGCAGCGCCGTGCCACCGCCGTTACCGCAGCCGGCCATGTCGCAGAGCGGGGTGCCGAAGTTGGTCGACGCCTCGGTCCACACCGGGTTGGGGCTGCCGGCTTCGAAGCTCGGGTCGCCGATGACGTTGGAGCCCGAGTTGAGCGAGGCCGTGGCGCTGTTGTTGCTGGGATCGTCGAGCTCGTCACCCGCGACGGTGGCGACGTTGTCGACCACGCAGCAGGCGTCGTAGGTGGTCACCAGGTCACAGGAGACGTTGGAGCCATCGGTCAGCGTGCCGATGTCCCAGGTCCAGGTGCTGCCGGCCAGCGAGCCGCCACAGGTGTCGGAGACGTAGGTCAGACCCGACGGGATGACGTCGGTGACGGTGACACCGGTCTGATCGCCGACGCCGTTGTTGGTCACGCCGATGGTGAAGGTGACCGGTTCGCCGATCCCCGGAGCGGCGTTGCTCGCCACCTTGGTGATGGCCAGGTCGGGACCGTTGGGCAGCAGGAAGCAGACGCCGGCGTTGTTGGGCAGCGAGCCCGCGCTGTCACAGGCGTAGGTCAGACCGATGGTCGCCATCTCGTTCTGGATACCGGTGGTCGAACCGGAACCCATCTCTGCGTTGCGGTCGTCCCACTGGATCACGATCTCGCTCGACGAGTGGTAGAGGATCGCCTGAACGTCGAAGGTGGTCGAGCCGCCGAAGTGCATGGTCTCGTCCCACTGGAAGACCGTACACCCCTCCGAATTGCCGTTGGTGTCATTGGGCCGGGGACACGAGGCGAAATACTGCGACAGACCGTTGTTGGTCACCAGGTCGTCGTGCACGGCGTAGATGCGGGCGCCAGTACCCGTGCTCGGGGTCGCCGGCAGCGGGCAGTCGTTCGACAGGTCGCCGCCGCTGTCAGTCGAGGTCGACAGGAAGCCGTTCGAGTTCATGTCGATCGAGTTGAGGGTCACGCCGTAGAAGCTGAAGGGCTCGGAGAGAGCGACCGTACCGGACACGTCGTCGCCCGACACGGCCGGCGAGCCGGAGGCCGAGATGTCGACGAACTGGAAGGAGCAAGTGGCCTCCGCGGTGTCGGCGAAGCTGTAGCCGAACGCGTCAGGACCTCCGACGAGGTTCACGTGGCCGCCGCCGACCGTCTCGTCACCCTTCACCTCTGGAGTCGGCCCGAGTCGGCGCGCGTGGGGGTTGGTCTGGGCTGTAGCCGTTCCCGCCAAGGAAACGATCGCCAGAGCGAGCAAGAGATGACGTCCCATAGTTTCTCCTCTGCAAACGGATTGAGCGGATCCCTCGGCCCTTGGGAACGGGGGGGAGAGACAGTTGTCGAGAGTTCGCCGTCCTTCTTACCAAGAAACGGCCTCGACGTAAAGAGCTTCGTGGTGCGAACCGTGGCGCCCGGCGGCACCAGGAGCCCGGCCCCGAAGACGGGTCGCTACCGGGAGCTGCCGGACCTGGATTCGATGCGCTCCAAGAGCGAGCGGGCGGCCTGGTTCTGTGGGTTCCAGCGCAGCGCCTGACGCAAGTGCTCGGCGGCCGGTTCCGGCCGGCCGGTCATCGCTTCGAGAGCACCGAGATTGAAGTGCGTCTTCGACAGGTTGACGCCGCTCAACCCCAGGTCGAGGGCGCGCTCGAGCTCCTTGATGGCCGGCTCGAGCTGCCCCGATTGTGCCAGCGCCGCGCCGAGGTTGAGCCGCGCGGAGGGGTTCTCGGGCGCCGCCGCCACCGCCGCGCGAAACTCCGCCAGCGCGACCTCGAGGTTGCCGGCGCGCATCGCCTGGGAGCCGCGGAAGAGGTGGACCCGGGCACCGCTGGCCAGGTTGTCGAG
>JAGQSE010000526.1:767-2205 GCA_020439725.1 Acidobacteriota bacterium | reverse complement strand
GGATAGCGGATCACCGACGCGCTGGGCTGGATCGCCAGGGCCTCCTCGAACCGGTCCACCGCTGCGGCGGGCCGACCGCGCTCGAGCTCGAGGCGGCCGAGGGTGTAGAGCGCGGCGGGGTCCGCGGCCTCGAGGGCGAGGGCGTGGTCGAGGGCGATCTTGGCGGTGTCGTACCGCCCCTGATCGAGGCGCACTTGACCGAGCCAGATCCAGCCCGCCCGGTAGTCGGGCCGGCGTCCCAGAAAGTCGCCGAGCTCGCCCGCCGCCAGGTCGAAGGCACCGAGCTTGCGATCGACCTGCGCCAGGTAGTAGAGCCAGCGGTCCTCGGCGGGCGCGAGGGCGCGAGCGTGGAGGTAGCAGGCGCGAGCCGCGGGGAAGAACTCGTAGGCGTCGTAGACCATCCCCAGCTCGCCGTAGGCGCGCCCGTGGGCCGCCGCGTCGCCTCCCTGCGCGAGGGTCGCCTCGAAACGCCGGCGTTCGCTCTCGATCTGCTCGCGGACCCCGGCTTCGACCCGCCCCAGGTCGGGGTCGGGGATCTCGGGCAGCGGCGCGGAGGCCGTCGAAGAGCTGGCCGCCGCCGGCGCCGTGGTGGTTTCCGGCGGGGCCTCCGCGGGGCCTTGCGTTCCCCCGCAGCCGTCGAGCACGACCACCGAGAGGACGAAGGCGAGAGCTCTGGAGGCCTTGGC
The DNA here is from genome assembly GCA_020439725.1 of Acidobacteriota bacterium. Lineage (GTDB taxonomy): Bacteria > Acidobacteriota > Thermoanaerobaculia > Multivoradales > JAHZIX01 > JAGQSE01. The sequence goes on along the minus strand of JAGQSE010000526.1, from coordinate 1,519 downwards.
GTGGCGGCCCCTGACCGACACCGTCAAGGCTCCTCCACCGGCCGGCCGGATCCCTGGCGCAGCGTGTGATAGCGGTCGAGCTCGAGGTCGCTCCAGGCCTCCCGGGCCCCACCGGGCCAGACGACGAGCACCGAGCGGAGGGGGGCGTCACCGGGCAGAGCGAAGAGCACCCGCGGGTCGTTGGCCGAGGCGAAGGAGGCGTCGGCTCGTACCCGGCGCCACCAGGTGGAGCCGTCGGCGAGCTCGACCCGGACCCGGGCCCCGAGAGCGTCGCGGGGAGCGTCACGGAGGAGAGCTCGCACCCCGAGCCAACGCCGGGGCGGCGAGTCGTTGATCAGCAGCCGGACCGGGCCGTCGTTGTTGCACACCAGGAGGTCCGGGTCGCCGTCGTCGTCGACGTCGCCCACCGCGGCGCCGCGGCTGACCTCGGACAGCTCGAAGACCTTGCCGGCGCGCCCCGAAAAGTCTTCGAAGCCACGGCCCGAGAGGTTGTGGAAGAGCTGGTTGGGCTGGTGGAGCGGGTGCGGATCACCGGCCTCCGCCTGCTCCGGGATGATCACCACCTCGCCGTTGGCGGCGAAGAGATCGAGAAACCCGTCGCCGTCGGCATCGAGCCAGGCGGTGCCGAAACCGGTGTAGGGCCAGCTGGCGGGCCCCAGGCCCAACGAGGCCGTGGCGTCGGTGAAGTTGCCGGCGCCGTCGTTCTGGTACAGGGTGTTGGTGTCGGCGCGCAAATGGGTGAGAAAGACGTC
>JAGQSE010000526.1:0-698 GCA_020439725.1 Acidobacteriota bacterium | reverse complement strand
GACAGCAGCGCGACGTCGTCGAAGGTGCCGTCGTGGCGGTTGTGCCAGAGGAAGTTCTCCGCCTGGTCGTTGGCAACGTAGATGTCGGGCCACCCGTCGCCGTCGAAATCCGCCGCCACGACGCCCAGACCGGGGCCCGGCGGCATCGGCGAGCCGGCCAGCGGCGAAACGCTCTCGAAGCGGCCGGCGCCGAGGTTGTGGTAGAGCCGATCGCGGCTTGGATCGAAGGACCGCGGCCCGCAATAATCGGGGGACGTGTTGAGCGCGTAACACGGCTTGTGGTTGGCGAAGGTGTAGTCGACGTAGTCGGTGACATAGAGATCGAGCCAGCCGTCGAGGTCGTAGTCGACGAACGCCGCGCTGGTGCTCCATCCGGCATCGTCGGTGCCGGATGCCCGGCTGGCATCGGTGAAGGTGCCGTCGCCGTCGTTGAGCCAGAGCTGGTTGGGTCCCCAATTGGTCACATAGAGATCGACGTCGCCGTCGTTGTCGACGTCACCCGTCGCCACGCCCATGCCATAGCCCAGCGCGGCGATTCCGCTTTCTTCGGTGACGTCGGTGAAGTGGAGGGTCGACCCGCCGCCGGAGTCCGGCCGAAGGTCGTTTCTGAACAGCCGGTCGCGGTAGGTGGTGTTGACCCCGCCGGGAACCAGGTCGTGACCCTGGACCAGGTAGACGTCGAGGTCGCCGTCGCCGTC
>JAGQSE010000525.1 GCA_020439725.1 Acidobacteriota bacterium | reverse complement strand
GCCTTCGAGCTCGACGGGAGCTCGGTGATCGTCAGCTGGTTGCCCACCTACCACGACATGGGATTGATCGGCGGTGTGCTCCAGCCGCTGTGGGCGGGAGCCAGCTGCGTGATGATGTCGCCCGGGGCCTTCCTGCGCCGCCCGGCCCGCTGGCTCGAGGCCATCTCGCGGTATCGCGGTACGACCAGCGGCGGCCCCAACTTCGCTTTCGACCTGTGCGTCCGCCGCATCTCAGCCGAGGAACGCGCGGATCTCGACCTCGGCTCCTGGCGGGTGGCGTTCAACGGCGCCGAGCCGATCCACAGCGGGACCGTCGAGCGCTTCGCCCGCGCCTTCGCCGACAGCGGCTTCGAGCGCGCCGCCTTCCTGCCCTGCTACGGGCTGGCCGAGGCCACGCTCTTCGTCTCCGGCGGCCCCCGGCGGGACCCGCCGGTGCTCTTCACCGTCGAGCGGGCGGCGCTGGCGGCGGGCCGGGTGGTCGCCGGGGCGCCGGGGCTCGAGGGCGGCCAGACGCTGGTCGCCAGCGGTCGCCCCCACCAGGAGGTGAGGATCGTCGACCCCGAGACACGGCGCCTCGCCGCGGCGGGCACCGTCGGAGAGATCTGGCTGGCGAGCCCGAGCATCGCCGACGGCTACTGGGACCGCGGCCCCGCCACCCGCGAGACCTTCCGCGCTCGCCTCGACCCGCCCACCGAGGACACCTTCCTGCGCACCGGCGACCTCGGCTTCCTCCGCGAAGGCCAGCTCTTCGTCACCGGGCGGCTCAAGGACCTCGTCATCCTGCGCGGCCGCAACCACTATCCCAACGACCTCGAGCGCACCGCCGAGCTGTCCCACCCCGAGCTCCAGTCCGGGGCCTGTGCCGCCTTCGCCGTCGAGGACGACGCGCAAGAGCAGCTGGTCCTGGTCTTCGAGGGTGGGCCGCGGATGGATGCCGAGGGTGCGAGGGCCGTGGCGGCGTCGATCCGCCGCGAGCTCGGCCGCAACCACGAGGTGCAGGCGTCCCAGGTGGTGGCGGTGCGCCCCGGCACGCTGCCGCGCACCTCGAGCGGCAAGGTGCAGCGCTACCGCTGCCGGCAGCTCTTCCTCGCCGGTGAGCTTGACGAGATCGGCCGCAGCCGGCTCACGCCCCAAGCCGAAGGTCCGGCCCCCGACGCCGCCCCCGGCGCGCTGCGCCGCGAGGTCCTGGCGCTGCCGGAGACCGAGCAGCCGAACCGGTTGCTCGGCGCCCTGGCGCGGCTGGCGACCCGGGCGGCGCGCCTCGAGGTCGACGCCCTTCCCGAGGACGCGCCGCTGTCGAGCCTGGGTCTCGACTCCCTGGCGGCGGTCGAGGTGGCCCACGCGCTCGAGACCGGTCTCGAGATCGAGGTCTCCTCCGCCGACCTCCTCGAAGCTCCGAGCCTCGAGGTCCTCGCCGCGGACCTGGCGTACCGGTTGCGACAGGGCGCCGCGGCCCCGCCACCGCTCGCGACGCGGGGCCCGGAACTCGTCGAGGGGCCTCGACCCCTCTCCGCAGCGGAGCATTCGATCTGGCTGGTCGACCAGCTGGCGCCGGAGCGCGGGTTGTACAACCTGTTCGGCGCCGCGTGGGTCCGCGGCCTCGACGAAGCGGCCCTCGAGCGGGCCGTCCTGCGGCTGACCCGTCGCCACCCGGCGCTGCGCACCGCCTTCGAGAGCCCCCGGGGAGAACCCCTCCGGCGGACGGTGAGCACCGTCGCGGCACCGGTCCGCCGCATCGAGGGTCATGGCTGGGACGAAGCGACGGTCGAGCGCGCGCTCACGGCGGAAGCGCGCCGGCCCTTCGACCTGGCGGTGCCCCCGCTGTTGCGGCTGGTGATGGTGCGCCTCGCCGACGATCGCCACGCGGTGCTGCTGGGGGCCCATCACCTGATCACCGACTTCTGGTCGTGGGGAGTCCTGACCGGCGAGCTCGAGACCCTCTACCGGCTCGAGCTCGCGCAGACGGCGGACCTGCCCCCGGCGCCGGCCATCGACCTCGACACCATCCGGACCTGGCAACAGGAGCGGCTCGAGCGCCACGCCGTCTCCTGGCTCGAGTCGTGGGATCGCGAGCTCGGCGCCGTCCCGGAGATCCTCGACCTGCCCACCGACCGGCCGCGCCCGGCGGTCCAGAGCTTCCGTGGCCTGGCCGTCCGCCACACGCTCTCCGCCGAGCTGCGCGACGATCTCGAAGCGCTGGCGCGGCGCGAGGACAGCACCCTCTTCACGCTCCTGGCGGCCACCTTCCAGGTCCTCCTCCACCGCCACACCGGTCAGGACGACCTGGTGGTCGGGACGCCCACCGCCGGCCGTGCCGCCGCGGCGTTGCGCGACGTCGTGGGGTGCTTCGTCAACCCCGTTCCGCTGCGTGCCGATCTCGCCGGGGACCCGACCTTCGTCGACTTCCTGGGGGCCACCCGGCGCCGGGTTTCGGCGGCCTTGCACCTCCAGGAGCTGCCCTTCGGACAGCTGGTAGAGCATCGTCTGCCACGGCGCGACGCCAGCCGCCAGCCTCTCTTCCAGGCCCTTTTCGTCTTCCATCGGCCGCACCTCGAGACCACCGGTGACCTGGGCGCGTTCCCCCTCGGCGCTCGTGACGGCAAGACTCGTTTCGCCGGTCTCGAGCTGACTCCCATGGCCCTCGACACGGGCAACGCGCTCTTCGACCTGACCCTGACCCTCGGCGAGGCCGGCGGTGGGTTGAGCATCGCCCTCGAGATGGCCGCCGATCTCTACGATGCGACCACCGCGAGGCGTCTGATCGGGCACTACGGGAACCTGCTGCGGAATCTCGTCGAGACCCCCGACGAGCGGCTCTCGCGCCTCGAGGTGTGGAGCGCGGCGGAGCGTTGGCAGGTCCTCGGCGAGTGGAACGCCCACGCCAACCTCGAAGGCGACGACACCGAGCCCGCGACCGACCTGTATGCGCTCTTCGCGGCCAGCGCTCGCCGATGGCCCGCCGCCGTCGCCCTCGAGCTCGGCGACGGGTCCCACCGGACCTACGGCGAGCTGGCGGAACGGGCGGAGCGGCTGGCGCGCCACCTGCGGCACCTGGGGGTCGGCCCGGAGGTCCCGGTCGCGATCTGTCTCGAGCGCGAGGAGGAGCTCATCGTCTCGATGCTCGCGGTGCTCGCGGCGGGCGGCGCCTACGTGCCCCTCGACCCGGGATATCCGGGCGCCCGGCTCGATCTCATGCTCCGGGACAGCGGAGCCCGGCTGCTGCTGGCGCGCGAGCTGCCCGTCGCCGTCGACGGTGTCCAGCGGCTCGACCCGGCACGGCTCGACAGAGCCAACCTCGACGGGACCAGCCCCGACGGGACCCGACTCGACCCCCCAGCCGAGGCGCTGGCCTACGTCATCTACACCTCGGGCTCGACGGGGACGCCCAAGGGTGTGGCGATCACCCACGCCAGCGCCCTGGCCATGGTGCGCTGGGCCCTCGGCACCTGGACCGCCGCCGAGCTCGAGACGGTGGCGGCGGTCACGTCGGTGTGCTTCGACCTCTCGATCTTCGAGATCTTCGTCCCCCTCGCCGCCGGTGGGCGCATCGTGTTGGCCCGCGACGCGCTGGCCCTCCCCGAGCACCCGGCCGCCGCGACGGTGAGCCTGCTCAACACCGTCCCGTCCGCCGTCGCCGAGCTCCTGCGGGCCGGCCGCCTGCCCGCGGCGGTGCGCGCGGTCAACCTGGCGGGGGAGCCGCTGGCACCGGAGCTGGCCCGCCAGGTGCTGGCGCAACCGTTTGTCGAGCGGCTCTTCGACCTCTACGGTCCCACCGAGGACACCACCTATTCGACCGCCCAACGGGTCACCGCCGGTGACGCGGCGCGGATCGGCCGACCCATCGTGGGCACGACGGCGGATCTGCGCGATCACCGCGGCCAACCGGTCCCCCTCGGAGCCGTCGGCGAGATCGTCCTGGGTGGCGACGGGCTGGCGCGCGGTTACGTCCGACGCCCCGCCCGGACGGCCGCCGCCTTCGTCCCCGACCCGCTGGCCGGGCGTGGAGACCGGGCGCCGGGGGCGCGGATCTACCGTACCGGCGACCTGGCCCGCTTCGACGCCACGGGGCGCCTGATCTTCCTCGGCCGCCGCGACCACCAGGTCAAGCTGCGCGGCTTCCGCATCGAGCTCGG
>JAGQSE010000524.1 GCA_020439725.1 Acidobacteriota bacterium | reverse complement strand
CCAGTCCGCGACGCTCCAGCGTCGCCGCGGTGAGGCCGGAGACGTCGTGGCCTACAAGCGTGGTCGCCTCCTGTGCGCCCCGCTGGAGCGGGGCCTCAGTGTCTTCGCCAAGCTCGTCGGCAGTGCTCCCACGCGGGAGCGTGGGAGCGAGAGAAGAGAGGCTTACTCACCTCCGCCGTCGCGCTCGCGAATCTCGCGCTTCAAGATGTCGAGATTCTTGGCGGCTAGCGTCGTCGTCGGATTCTCCGGTCTGTAGGTGGCCTCGAGGACCTCCAGCGCTCGCTCGAGGTACCCCAACGCTCCATCGAGGTCGCCTTGGTCCCTAAGGATAGTCGCGATGTTGTTGGCGCGGATGGCGACTTTGGGGTGATTCTCGCCGAAGACGTTCACGTCGATTTGTAGCGCGCGTTGGGCGTAGCGGAGTGCACCGTCGAGGTCGCCTTGATCCTGGAGGATCATTGCGATGTTGTTGGCGCGGATGGCGACTTTGGGGTGATTCTCGCCGAAGGCGTCCTCGTCGATCTTGAGACCACGTTTCGCGTAGGTGAGAGCACCACCGAGTTCGCCTTGGTCCTTGAGGATCATGGCGATGTTGTTGGCGTCCCTGGCGACGTTGGGGTGATCTTCGCCGAAGACGCCCTCGTCGAGCTTGAGAGCGCGCTGGGCGTAGGCGAGGGCACCATCGAGGTCGCCCTGGTCCTTGAGGATCAACGCGATGTTGTTGGCGTCGATGGCGACCTCGAAGTGATTCTTGCCGAAGACTTTTTCGTCGAGCTTGAGAGCGCGCTGGGCGTAGGCGAGGGCACCGTCGAGGTCGCCTTGGTCCTGCAGGATCAACGCGATGTTGCTGGCACGGATGGCGACTTCGGGATGGTCTTCACCAAAGACGGCCTCGGCCATCCGAAGGCTGCGCTCAAGGTGGTCGAGCGCGGGATCGAGGTCCCCGCGCTGCTTGAGGAAGAGCCCCGTGTTGTTGAGTAGCTCAGACATGGCCTCCAACGCCACGCCAGCGCCCTCGGCGTGACCCGCGGCCGCGATACCGTGCGGCATAAGACGGGTGGAGTAGGGCCAGGAGGCGAGATCGTTCTGATCGTAGCGAAAGGCCCGATTGACGATCGTGACCGCAGCGCCCGCCCAGAGCCCCCGGTCCTCCGAGCTCAGATCCCCCCGAAGCGCCGCCTGAACCAGCCGATGGATCGAGAGCGAATCGCTCGCGGGTTCGAGCAACGACAGCCGGGCCGCAGCGCCGATCGCGTCGCGGAGGTCGAGGGGGTTCGTCACGATCTCCGAGAGCGGTTCCGGTAGGTGCTCCGCACCGGCTTCGAGGAGCTCGAGCGGGATGTCGCCGGGTGCGAGGAAGGCACAGAGACGGAGGAGGGCGGAGGCGGCGGGGGAGTCGCGCTCGAGCTCCTCGAAGGAGACCTTCCAAGTCACCGCAACCGGGTCGTGGTCCAAGGATGCGCCACGGTGGAGAAGCTCCGCGCGACGAGTCTGGAAAAGATCGCGGTAGGCCTGGGTGCTCAGCCCCGTCTGCTGCATGTACGAGGCGGCCTGGGACAAGGCCAGCGGCAGATAGCCGAGATCCTCGGCGAGGGCCGCGGCGGCTGCTTCGGAAGACTCGGTGTCGGTTCGATCGGTACCAGCGCGCTCCGCGAAGTACGCCACGGCTTCCTCGGGCGAAAAAGGCCTGACGTCAAACGCACGCGCCGTGCCGGCCCAGTCCTGGCGGCGCGAGGTGATCAGGACATGGCCGCCACCTCTCGGCAAGATGTCGCGAAGATCGCCGGGTTGGTTCACGTTGTCGAAGACCAGCAGCCAACCCGTTCGACCTTCGAGATACCGGCGAACCAGCTCGACTCGGGTCGGTACGTCCGCTTCGGGCAAGCCGACTACCGTGGCCAGCTGCGCCAGGTCGCCGGACAACGTCGCGGGCTCTTCTGACCGTACCCACCACACGAGCTCGTAGTCGCCGGCGTAGCGATAGGTGTACTCGGTCGCCAGCTGCGTCTTGCCGACACCGCCGAGCCCCTGGAGCGCGGTCAGCGCCGCCCGG
>JAGQSE010000523.1 GCA_020439725.1 Acidobacteriota bacterium | reverse complement strand
CGGGTCGCGACCGCACCCTGGCCGCCGCGGCGGCGCCCATCACGCCCGTATCGAGGGACCGTGACCTGCCCCTGTCCTTCGCCCAGCAGCGGCTGTGGTTCATCGAGCAGCTCCAGGCCGGCACCGCCGCCTACAACATCCCTTCGGGCGTGCGCCTGTCGGGGCCTCTCCACGCCGGGCTCTTCGAGCGCGCGCTGGGTCGCACCGCGGCGCGCCACGACACCATGCGCACCACCTTCGGTCTCGAGGGCGGCCGGCCGGTGCAGAAGGTGGCGGCGCAGATCGACGCGCGGCTGCCGCTGGTCGACCTCTCGGGGCTCGCCCACGACGTCGCCGAGGCGGTGAGCCAGGGGCTGGTGGACCGCTGCGCCCGCACTCCCTTCGACCTCGCCAACCAGGCGCCGTGGCGCGCGATGATGCTGCGCCTGGCGCCCGAGGAGCACGTCTTCCTGACGGTGATGCATCACATCATCTCGGACACCTGGACCACCGGCGTCTACTTCCGCGAGATGGTGGGGCATTACAAGGCCCTGGCCGACGGCGGCGAGGCCAAGGTCCCCGAGCTGCCCATCCAGTACGGCGACTACGCCGCCTGGCAGCGCTCGCTGCTCGAGGATGGCGGTCTCCTCGAGAGCCAGCTGACCTACTGGGTCGATCGCTTCGCCGGCGCGCCGCCGCTCATCTCGCTGCCCACCGACCGGCCGCGGCCGGCGGTCCAGACCTTCCGCGGCGGCCGCGTCACGCTGGTGCTGCCCAACTCGCTCACCGACCGCCTGAAGGCGCTGACGGCGGAGGAGGACGCCACCTTCTTCATGACGCTGATGGCGTCGTACCAAGCGCTGCTCCACCGCTATACCGGGGACACCGACATCCTGGTCGGCACCCCCATGGCCAACCGCAACCGCACCGAGCTCGAGAACCTCATCGGGCTGTTCGTCAACACCCTCGTGCTGCGCACCGACTTCCGCGGCCGGCCGACCTTCCGCGGGCTGCTGCAACAGGTGCGCGAGACGACGCTCCAGGGCTTGTCGCACCACGACGTGCCCTTCGAGCGCGTGGTCGAGGCGCTGTCCCTCGAGCGCGACACCAGCCGCAACCCGCTCTTCCAGGTGCTCTTCGCCTTCCAGAACGTGCCCATCCCCAAGCTGGTGGCCGAGGGGCTGACCCTCGAGCGCTACGAGTTTCGCGAGACCACGGCGCGTCTCGAGGTGGAGCTCGACCTGCAGGAGATGCCCTACGGCTTCGTCGGCTGGCTGGGCTACAACTCGGACCTCTTCGAGGCGGCCACCGCCGAGCGCATGGCGAAGAACTTCCGCGTCCTCCTCGAGGCCATCGCCAGCGACGCCGATGTCGAGGTGGCTCGGCTCGAGCTGATGGCGCCGGAGGAACGCGAGCAGGTGCTGTGGGGCTCGAACCGCACCGCCGGTGACTTCCCGCGGCAGGCGACGCTGGTCAGCCTGTTCGAGGACAGCGTCGACGCCGCCCCCGGCGCCCTGGCCATCGAGGACGCCGGCGGCCGCTGGACCTACGCCGACCTCGAGGCCCGCGCCAACCGGCTGGCGGCCTTGCTCGTCGGGCTCGGTGTGCGGCGCGGTCTGGCGGTCGGTCTGCACCTCGAGCGCGGCGGCGACATGGCCGCGGCGGCCTTGGCGGTGATGAAGGCCGGCGGCTTTTACGTGCCGCTCCACCCGTCCTTCCCGCCGGAGCGCGTCGCCACCATCCTGGCCACCGCCGAGGCGCGGGTGCTCATCGCCCACACGCGGTTCTGGAACGAGCTCGAGGCCGCCGGCGGCGGTGAGCTCCTCGACCTCGACGCGGTCATCGTCCCCGACCTCGAGGGCGCCGGCGGCGAGAGCGCGGGATTGCGGATCCTGGCAGCGGCGGAGGTCGAGGCGGCGAGCCCCGCGCGGGTCGACCGCGGCGTCGAGCCCGGCGACATCGCCTACGCCATCTTCACCTCGGGCTCGACGGGGACGCCCAAGGGGGTGGTCGAGCGCCACGAGCCGGTGGTCAACATCCTCACCTGGGTCAACGAGAGCTTCGACGTCGGCCCCGAAGACCGGCTGTTGTGGGTGACGGCGCTGTCCTTCGACCTGTCGGTCTACGACCTCTTCGGCATCTTCGCCGCCGGCGGCAGCGTGCGCACCGCCAGCGAGGCCGAGGTCAAGGACCCGGGGCGGCTCTTGAACGTCCTCGCCACCGAGCCCATCACCTTCTGGGACTCGGCGCCGGCGGCGCTCCAGCAGCTGGTGCCGATGCTCCCCGAGAAGCCCCTGGCGAAGGCGAAGCTGCGGCTGGTCCTCCTGTCCGGCGACTGGATCCCCGTGTCGCTACCGGACCAGGTGCGGGCGGTCTTCCCCGGGGCGCGGATGATCAGCCTCGGCGGTGCCACCGAAGCGACCATCTGGTCCAACTGTTTCCCCATCGGCGAGGTCCCAGAGTGGTGGCCGAGCATCCCCTACGGCAAGGCGATCCGCAACGCCCGCTACCACGTCCTCGACGCGGGGCTCGAGCCGCAGCCCATCAATGTCGCCGGCGACCTCTACATCGCCGGCGAGTGTCTGTCGAGCGGCTACATGGGCTCACCGGCACTCACCGCCTCGAAGTTTCTCCCCGACCCGTGGGGGCAGGAGGCCGGCGGTCGCATGTACCGCACCGGCGACCGGGCGCGGTACTGGGGCGACGGCAACATCGAGTTCCTCGGCCGTCTCGACGCCCAGGTCAAGGTGCGCGGCTACCGCATCGAGCTGGGAGAGATCGCCGCCGCGCTGGCCTCCCACGACACGGTCTGTGACGCCGCGGTCATCGTCCGCGAGGACACCCCCGGCGACCAGCGGTTGGTGGCCTACGTCGTTCCCGAGGAGGGCGCCGAGGTCGCCGGCGGCGTGCTCCGCCCCTACCTGCAGCAGAAGCTCCCGGACTACATGGTGCCGTCCCGCTACGTCGCCTTGGACTCGCTGCCGGTGACCGCCAACGGCAAGCTCGACCGCGATGGGCTGCCGGCGCCGGAGGGCGACCGCCCCGAGCTCGAGCAGGTCTATGTCGATCCCGAGAGCGAGGTCGAACAGACCATCGCCGGGCTGTGGCAGGGCGTCCTCGGGGTCGACCGGGTCGGCCGTCACGACAACTTCTTCGAGCTCGGCGGTCACAGCATGCTGCTGACCCAGATCCACGTCGAGCTGGCGCAGAAATACCCCGAGCTCACCCTCGTCGATCTCTTCACCTACCCGACGGTCGCGTCGCTGGCGGAGCACCTGGGGCGCGCCGCCGGCGCCGCAGCGGAGGTCGAGGAGCACTTCGAGCGCGCCCTGGCGCGGCGGCGGGAGGGCGCCCGGGAGACCGACGTGGCGATCATCGGCATGGCGCTCCGCTACCCCAAGGCGGTGACCCCGGAGGAGTTCTGGGCCAACCTCACCGCGGGCCTCGAGTGCATCGAGTTCTTCACCCTCGAGGAGGTGCTCGAGGCCGGCGTCGACCCGCAGCTGGCCCACCACCCCGACTACGTCCGCGCCGAGGGCACCGTCGCCGAGGTCGACAAGTTCGATTGGCGCTTCTTCGGCTACGGCACCAAGGAAGAAGTCGAGCTCCTCGACCCGCAGCAGCGCATCTTCATGGAGTGCTGCTGGGAGGTCTTCGAGCGTGCCGGCTACAACCCCTACGACAGCGGCGCGGTGACCGGCGTCTTCGGCGGCGTCAACATCAGCAGCTACCTGTTCAACGCGCTCTACGACTACGACCCCTACAACGTGATGTCGTCCTTCCTGACGCGCATCGGCCTCCTGGTGGGGAACCAGAACGACTACCTGTGCACGCGCATCGCCTACCACTTCGACCTCAAGGGGCCGGCGTTCACGGTGCAGACGGCGTGCTCGACGGCCACCGTCGCGACCCACCTGGCGTGCCAGAGCCTGGCCCGCGGCGAGTGCGACATGGCCCTCGCCGGCGGTGTGCAGATCCGCGTGCCGCAGAACATGGGCTACCTCTACCAGGAGGGCGGCTTCCCGTCGCCGGACGGTCATTGCCGCTCCTTCGACGCCAGGGCGCGGGGCAACGTCCACGGCAACGGCGCCGGCGTGCTGCTCTTGAAGCGCGTATCCGACGCGGTGCGCGACGGCGACCGCATCCACGCGGTGATCAAGGGTTCGGCGCTGGCCAACGACGGCTCGGTCAAGGTGGGCTTCACCGCCCCCGGGGTCAGCGGCCAGGCCCGGGCGGCGGCGGAGGCGTTGGCGGTGGCCGGCGTCGGCGCCGACGACATCGGTTATCTCGAGGCCACCGGCACCGCCACCGAGCTCGGCGATCCCATCGAGATCGAGGCGCTGTCCAAGGCCTACACGCTGACCACCGAGCGCCGCGGCTTCCTTCCCATCGGCTCGGTCAAGTCGAACATCGGTCATCTCGAACCTGCGGCCGGAATCGCCGGGCTGATCAAGGCGGTGCTGGCC
>JAGQSE010000522.1:609-3205 GCA_020439725.1 Acidobacteriota bacterium | reverse complement strand
CGCCTGGGCAATGCCGAAGGCGCCGCCCGCTGGCGGAAGCGAGCGGCCGACGCCAAGCGCTGAGCGGTTCCTTTTCTCGACCGAAAACAGCGTCCTGCGCTACGGCGCCGCCTGGATCTGGCCCCCGAGCTGCTCGGCGAGGGGAGGTGCCAGCTGCGTCAGCCGCTGGTACTGCTCGATGGCGCCGTCGCGGTCTCCGGATTGGAGCAGCCCCAGACCGAGGAAGAAACGTGCCTGGGCCAGAGAGGGATCGAGGGCCACGGCGCGGCGTAGCAGCGTCAGCGCCCGGGGCAGGTCGCCGCGGTCGGCGACCACCGTGGCGTAGCCGGTGAGCGTGCTGGCGTTGTCGGGTTCGAGCTCGAGAGAGCGCTCGTAGGCCTTGGCGGCCTCCTCGAGGCGGCCGGTGGCGGTGAGGACGTTGGCGCGGTTGGCATAGGCCTTGGCGTAGCCGGGGTCGAGCTCGATGGCCTTGCCGTATTGCTCGAGGGCGCCGTTGATGTCGCCGGTCTGAGCCAGCGCGTTGCCCAGGTTGTTGTGGGCACGGGCGCCGCCGCCGTGATCGACGGCTCGGTGGAGCACCTCGACGGCTTCGGTCAGCTGGCCCGTGGCGGCCAGGGCTTCCCCCAGGTTGGCGAGCACCGGCCCATCGTCGGGTCGGAGCTCCAAGGCCTTGCGGTACTGCTCGATGGCGCCGCGGGGATCTCCCGTCCGCATCTTCGCCAGCCCCAGGTTGCTCTGGGCCTCGGCGTACGTGGGGCGCGCAGCGACGGTGGCTTCGAGCAGCGGTAGCGCCTTGTCGGGTCGTCCGAGATCGTTGTAGGTGGCGCCCAGGTTGTTCTGGAGGATGTAGTTGTTCTTCGTGACCGCGATCGAGCGCTCGAAGAGCCGGATGCTGTCGTGCCAGTAGCCCACCTGCCTCCAGGTGAGCGCACCGAGGACCACCAGGAGGCCGGCGCCGACCGCCGCCACCGCTCGCCTCTTTCCGGTTTCTCCGGCCACTTCGGCGAGGACCCCGGCGACCATCCAGGCGAGTCCGATCGAGGGGATGTAGGTATAGCGGTCGGCGATGGCCTGGGCCCCGACCTGGACCAACCCCACCACGGGCACCAAGGTTCCCAGGAACCAAAGCCAGCCCAGGCCCCACCACGGCCGCTCCCGGCGCCAGATCCAGGCGAGGATCGAGATCACGGCCAGGACGAGCACCGAGAGCAGGACCTGCCAGATGGGCGGCCCACCGCCGTGGGACCAGTCGAGGGGATAGTAGAGCGACAGGTCGCGCGGCGCGAGCACCTTGTCGAGATAGCGGCCGTAGCCGACCACGGCGTTGCCCAGCCGTTGCCCGACGCTCAGCCGTTCGAAGGTCTCGATGGCACCGCCGGCGCGCTGGGCGAAGACGGTGACCACGCTCGACGCCGCCACCAGGCCGAAGAGCGGGAGCTTTTCGAGCACCAGCCGGCCGAGACCGCGCGCCCCGCCGGCGGCGTGCACCGCGTTCTCCGGCAGAGGGTCGGCGGGCGCGAAACCTCGCCAGCGACCGAGCGGCCAGACGTCGAGGAGCAGCAGGACGAAGGGCAGCGTCACCAGCATCGGTTTGGCCATCAGGCCGAGGGCCAGGGCGAGCATCACCCAGCCGTAGCGCAGGACCGTGGGCCGCTCGACCCAGCAGAGCCAGGCGAGCATGGTTAGCATCCAGAACACCGCCGACAGGACGTCCTTGCGTTCCGCCACCCAGGCGACGGACTCGACGTGGGCTGGGTGGAGGGCGAAGACCGCGGCGATGAAGAAGGCGATCCAGCGGTTTGCCAAGAGCCGCCGGAAGACCTCGAAAAGGAGCCCTGCGGCGAGGACGTGGAGCAGCAGGTTGACCGCGTGATGGCCCGCGGGGTCGAGGCCAAAGAGCTCGACGTCGAGCATGTGACTGAGCCAGGTGAGTGGATGCCAGTTGGCGGCGTGGAAGGATCCAAACGCCCAGGCGACGCCACGGGCGGTCCAGCCGGAGCGGACCTCGGGGTTGGCGGTGACGTAGAGGTCGTCGTCGAAGTTGATGAAGTCGTTGCCGAGGAGCCGGCCATAGGCGAGCCCCGATGCCAGCACCAGGAGGAGAAGCGGCAACCAGCGGTGCCAGCTCCTGGTTCCCGGTGGGTTCGAGGCGGTCCTGGGCGTGGGGTTCGTCGAGGCTTCGCTGTCGCGTTGCCGGCGGCGTTGCTTCTTGCTCGAGCTGCTCATGGGGTCGGATTCTATGTCCTCGATGCGCCGATGATCCGGGGGTGGAAGCCTCGGGGCGGCGTGCCGTCCGCACCTGGCGGTGAAGGGGGGCTGTGCTAGCATCCCCGGCTACCATGCTGGGATGCTGCGCCCGGCCGCCGCGGCCCCGATCCCCTTCCTGGACCTTGCGACCCTCCGGTATCGGCTCGAGAGGCCGTCCTGGGAGACGGTGGCCAGGGGCCGTCGCGGCGACGGTCCTTTGCCTCGCCACCGGATGTGGTGGCAGCGCCGAGCAGCCAGTGCAGTCTGGCCGCTCCCGAACGTTGGACTCCACCGCTGCTGCCACCGAGGTTTTCGTCGAGCGGCCCGACTCGGGGCTTGATTTCGTCCA
>JAGQSE010000522.1:0-541 GCA_020439725.1 Acidobacteriota bacterium | reverse complement strand
ACGACGGCGACGGCGACCAGGACGTGTACATGGTCCAGGGGAGCATGTTGCCGACCGACGCCTCCATCGCCCGGGCGTTGATCGCGCCCCGCTACCCGCTGCCGCTCACCGACCGCCTCTATCGCAACGACTCGACACCCGAGGATGGTCTGCGCTTTACCGACGTCACCTCGTCGGCGGGGACGTTGTCGTCGGGATATGGCATCGGGGTCGCCACCGGTGACTATGACAACGACGGCGACGTGGACCTCTATGTCTACAACCTGGGCTCGAACGCGCTGCTCGAAAACCGCGGTGACGGCACCTTCGAGGATGTCACCACCGCCGCCGGAGTCGACGATCGGCGCTGGACCAACGCGGCGCTGTTCTTCGACTACGACCGCGACGGCTGGCTCGACCTCTATGTCGGCAACTACGTGGACTTCACCGTCGCCGGGCACAAGGTCTGTCTCGACGACGCCGGGGCACCCGACTACTGCGGTCCCCTGGCCTATCGGCCGGAGCCGGATCGCCTGTTCCACAACCGCGGTGACGGCACCTT
>JAGQSE010000521.1 GCA_020439725.1 Acidobacteriota bacterium | reverse complement strand
CCATCGGTGTCGCTCGCCGCGAGCCTCAGCCGGAGCTCCGCCAGGGCCGGATCGAGGTCCCCGGGGCGATCCTGGCGCCACCGGGCGAGGAGCTCGGCGGCCGCCGCCGGGTCACCGCGCCAGCGATCGAGCTCCGCCTCGGCCTGGAGGCGCCAGCGCTCGGGGAGGTCCGCACCGAGCTCGAGGGCCCTGGCACCGAGCTCCACCGACTTGGTCCGGTCTCCGATCATCCCCCAGGCCTCGGCCAGGGCGCGCTGGACCTCCGCCGAGTCGGAATCCGCCAAAGCCGCGATCCGCAGGTAGGCGCGCGCCGAGGCGGGCAGCCCGCGATCGAGCTCGAGACAGCCACGAGCGTAGGGCTCGAGGATCAGCGCCGACTTCGGATAGTAGTCGAGGGCGTCGGTTTCGCCCCTGACCGTCGGGTCGGTCTCGGTACCCGATGCCGCGACCACCTCTCGGGCCAGCCGTGCGACGGCAGGTCCCAGCTCCGCCACCGGCGCCTCGGTGGTGGCAACGCCCAGCCGGGCCCCGTGAGCGTCGACCATCCGTAGCTCGAGGGTCAGGCTCTCGGGGCCGGTACCGTTCTCGCGGTAGGTCCCCACCAAGAGCCGGCCGACCCCCAGGTTGCGGGCCGCCGGGACCAGGTCCTGGTCCGCCCGCCACTCCTCGGTCCGGGTTTCGCGGGTGACGCGGGCGATCTCGGATCCACCGACGATGCGGGGCACGCCGGCCCCTTCGAGCGCCGTCGCGAGCATGCGCGACAGCACGGGACCGATCCACGGCGAAGGCGGACCGCCGGTGGCGGGGCTCCAGCCGAGGACCGCCACCGCTCCGGCCTGCTCCGCCGAGGGCACCGGCGCCGTCGGTGGTGGCTGCGGCCGGGTCCACCAGGCGACGGCCCCCACCCCGACGGCAGCCACCGTCGCCAACCCCAGGAGCAACCGACGCCGTCGACGGCTGCGCGCCTGGAACTCCGGATCGAGGCTACGGTAGGGCCGACGCCGAACGTAGGCCGGCACCGGCGGCCCCGGAGCAGGCCCTTCGGGAGCTGCCGCTTCCGCCGCCGCTGGCGCCTCGACGGGCGGCTTCGGGACCGGTGGTTCCGGGACCGCTGGCCTCGGGATGGGCGGCCGCGGGGGCGGCGTCACCGCTATCTCGCCGGGGCGTGGCCGACGGATCGTGAAGACCTCGCCGCACCCGCCGCACCGCAGCTCGAGACGCACCGGCCTCGCGCTGCCGGCCGGACGCGGTGGCGCCTCGACGCGCAACCTGCGGTGGCATCGCGGGCAGTCGATCTGAATCCAGGGAGCCATGGCGGCGACCGCGAGCCGGACCGGTGGGGCCGGCCCTCGTGTCTCTTCCTATGCCAACCCGGGGTGTTTCAGGTGGTACCCCGTCGCGTGTTGGTAGGCCATGGCGAGCAGCAACACCTTCTCCTCGCCGTAGAGGTTGCCGCCGAAGGTGATGCTCGTCGGGGTACCGTCGGCTCGGAAGCCGCTGGGCACGACCACCGCGGGATTCCCGGTCAGGTTGGTCAACAGCAAGTTGGGGCTGAAGGACGACGAGACGTACGCGTCGAGCCCTTCGAGGCGCTGCGCCATCTGCTCCATGACCAGCGTTCGGACGCGGTTGGCCTGGACGTATTCGACGGCGGGAATGGTCCGCGCCTGGCGGAAGACGTTGGGCCAGGCCTGCGCCACCTGGCGGACCAGCTCGTCGTCACGGCCGCTCCGGGTCAGGTCGTCGAAGGCCGCCGCCGCTTCGGCGCTGAGGATGAAGGAGAGCGCCGAGAAAGGCAGGTCCGGAAGCTCCATGGGGACCAGCTCGATCCCCATGGTGCGCAACGTTTCGAGGACCGCCAGGTCGAACCCGCGCCCCTCGCGCATCGCCGTCGCTTGCTCCTCGTTCTCGGCCCCCTCGGTGGGATCACCCTCGAAATCGGCCTTGACGTAGCCGACCCGGAGGGCCCGGAACTCGCGCTTCGGATCCCAGGCGAAGGGCCGGTCGACGACGGTGGCGTCGGTCTCCCCCGGGTTGACACCCCGGATCGCGTCGAAGACCAGCGCACAGTCCTCCACCGACCGGCAGATGGGCCCCAGCTTGTCCATGCTCCAGGACAACGCCATGGCCCCGTCGCGGCTGACCCGGCCAAAGGTCGGACGCAGACCGGTGGTGCCGCAACGGGTCGAGGGCGAGACGATGGAGCCCCAGGTTTCGCTGCCGATGGCGAAGCCGACCAGCCCCGCCGCGGTGGCCGAGGCGGAGCCCGCCGAAGAGCCGCTCGACCCCTGTTCGAGATTCCAGGGGTTGCGCGTCATGCCGCCGAACCAGACGTCGCCCCAGGCGAGGGCGCCGAGGGTCAGCTTGGCCACCAGCACCGCGCCGGCGTCGTCGAGTCGCCGGACCACCGCCGCCGTATGGTCGATGCGCTGGTCTCGGAAGGGCCTGGCTCCCCAAGTGGTCGGATACCCGGCGACGCTCAGAAGGTCCTTGGCACCCCAGGGGATTCCGTGGAGAGGGCCGCGATAGCGACCGGCACGGATCTCGGCGTCGGCGCTCTTCGCCTGCTCGAGGGCGCGGTCCGCGGTCAACGTGATGACGCACTCGAGCTTTGGACCGAGCCCCTCGAGCCGGTCGAGGTAGAGGCGCGTCAGCCGTTCGCTGCTCACGGCACCGCTCGCCACCAATGGTGCGAGCCGATGGACCGGGGCGAAGGCCAGGCTCTCCTCGTCGTCCGGATCGATCTCGACCGCGGGTTCCACCGAGGGTCGCGGTGACACCGGCGGCCGCTCGGCATCGAGCTCCATCCCCGGCAGCAGCGGGTCGAAGCGCAGAGCCGGCGCCACCGAGTTGGCCACGTCCACCTGCCGCAAGGCGCGGTACTGGTCGCGCAGCTCGGCGACCCCCTCGGCCATCAGCTGGCGCTCGCCGTCGGTGAACTCGAGGCCGCTCAACACCTCCGCGGCCCGGATGTTCTCCACCATCGGAGCGCCACCACCGTCCTGCCCACCCGCCAGCGCCTTGGCGAGGACCGGTGCCGAGGCCCCCAGACCTCCGAGAAAGGCGAGAAAGGTCCGCCGAGTGGCATCGGCGGCGGGGCGACGGGGAGAGCGATCGTCCATGGACTACCTCCTGGCGGTCGGCGGGCTCGCAGGGCTCGCACGCGGTTGGAACCGAGCCCGGGCCGCTCCGTGGAGACCGACCGCAAGCTCCGGCGGGGACGCTCGGGCATTGTATCGGGCCGGCAGGGGCGGTCGAAGAGCGGACCGCTGAAACATTTTTCGCCTCGGGGTCGTGATCTACACGTGTAGCGCTACGACACGGGACGACGGCGACGGCCGTGCCCGGCTCACGACGGGACAGCGGATCTGCAGCGAGCGGTCCGGTCCCTTGAAACCGTCCGACAGCCCACTCGATCGACCCGGCCGCGCCGGCGATCCTTGAGGAGATTCGACCATGAAAGTGAACCAGCTCTCGAAACTCGGCGCCGTCGCCCTCGTCGCCCTCACCACCGCCTTCGGCGCCGGCGCCGCCCAGGCCGCAGACCTGTGGCTCCACGTCACCGTCCACGAGTCCGAGGAAAACGCCAACGTGGCGGTCAACCTGCCCTTGACCCTGGTCGAAACGGCGCTCTCGATGATCCAGGTCGACGAGATCCAGAGCGGCATGCTCCAGCTCGACGACGACACCGAGCTGTCGGCCCAGCAACTGCGCGAGCTCTGGCAGCAGCTCCAGGCCACCCCCGACGCCGACTTCGTCAAGGTCGACTCCGACGACGAGACGATCCGGGTCTTCAAGGAAGGCAACTACCTGATGGTGCGCGGCACCGCGAAGTCCGACAAGGGCTCCGAGATCAGCGTCCGGGTGCCCGCCGCCGTGGTCGCCGCGCTGCTCGATGGCGCCGACGACAACCAGCTCAACATCGGCGCCGCCCTGCGCGCCCTGGCTCACGAGGGCCAGGGGGAGCTCGCCACCATCACCGACGACGACGCCCACGTCCGCGTGTGGATCGACGACCGCCCCGAGGGGCGCTGAACCTGAACCGGACCGAAGCCCCACCGGCATCACGCCGGAGGGGCCGGTAGGAGGAACCGCCCCATGAGCCGCTTCATCCGCTTCTCCTTGATCGCCGCCGGCGCCTGCCTGCTCATGATGGTGGGCACCGGAGTCGTCCTCGCCGCCGGTGTCGCCACCGCCGTCGCCACCGACGGCCTGGTGATGGTCAGCGTGCACGAGAAGACCCCCGACGGCGTCCACTTCACCGCACCGATCCCGGCCTCGCTGGTGGGGCTCGGGCTGACCATCGCCAAGAACGCCGACGACGGCTCCCTCGACGAGGCGCGTTCGCAACTCGAGCCCGTGGCGCCGGCGCTGCTCGTCGCCCTCGACCAGCTCGAGGACGCGGAGGACGCGACGCTGATCCACGTCGTCGACGGCGACGACCTGGTGACCGTGCAAAAGAGCGGCGGGACCCTGGTCATCGACATCGATTCCGACGACGCCCGGGTCCACGTCGGCGTCCCCCTACGCCTCGTCCGGCAGGTGATAAGCTCCCTGTCCAGCTGACGCCCAGCCCGACCTTCCGCCGATGCGGCCCGCGGCGTTCCGACGCTGCGGGCTGATGTCGTCTGAGGGGCGGCTCCACCTCCTCTCTCGCCGGAGATCTCCCCACATGGCCCGACGCGGCAAGCTCGTCCTCTTTCTCTTCGCCCTCTTCACCCTCACCGTCGTCGCCATCGCGCTCCTGGTCTTCGCGGTCTACCGCCTGGGCAAACCCGGAGTCCCCGAGCACACGATCCTCGAGGCCGATTTCGAAAAGGGGGTCGTCGAGTACGTCCCCGTCGATCCCATCGCCCAGATCCTCCACGAGCACCAACCCGTCGTCCGCGACCTGGTCGAGGCCCTCGAGCGCGGCGCCGACGACGAGCGGGTGGTCGGGTTTATCGCCCGCATCGGCTCGTCGGGCATGGGGATGGCGCGGCTGCAGGAACTCCGCGACGCGGTGGCGGCCTTCGGCGAGAGCGGCAAACCCACCGTCGCCTGGTCCGAGACCTTTGGCGAGTTCGGTCCGGGCACCGGCGCCTACTACCTGGCCACCGCCTTCGACGAGATCTACCTACAGCCTTCCGGCGACGTCAACCTGACCGGCTTCGCCGCCGAGAACCCGTTCCTGCGTGGCACCCTCGACAAGCTGGGCGTGGTGCCGCGCATGGACCATCGCTACGAGTACAAGAACGCCATGAACCTGTTCACCGAGGAGAAGCTCACCGAGCCCCATCGCGAGGCCATGCAGGCCCTCCTCGACTCATGGTTCGACCAGCTGGTGACGGGGGTCGCCGAGGGCCGGAAGAAGACCCCGGAGGAAGTGCGTGAGCTCATCGACCGTGGACCGTTCCTCGGGCCCGAGGCCCTCGAGGCGGGCCTGGTCGACGGTCTCGCCTACCGCGACGAGGTCTATGCCAACCTGCGCCAGCGGGTCGGTGAGGACGCCGAGCTGCTCTACCTCTACCCCTATCTCCAGCGCGCCGGCCGGCCCCACGACCACGGTGAGACCATCGCGTTGATCTACGGCGTCGGCGGCGTCGCCCGGGGCAGCAACCAGTACGACCCGCTGCGCGGCACGACGACCATGGGCTCGGACTCGGTCACCGCCGCCTTCCGCGAAGCCATCGACGACGACTCGGTCCGCGCCATCCTGTTCCGCGTCGACAGCCCCGGCGGCTCCTACGTCGCCTCCGACGCCATCTGGCGCGAAACCGTCCGCGCCAAGGACGCGGGCAAGCCGGTGATCGTCTCGATGGGCGACGTGGCCGGATCCGGTGGCTACTTCGTCGCCATGAACGCCGACAAGATCGTCGCCCAGCCGGGCACCATCACCGGTTCCATCGGCGTGCTCGGCGGCAAGCTGGTGACGCGGGAGATGTGGAAGAAGGTCGGGATCACCTTCGACGGCGTCCAGGCCGGCGCCGACGCCACGATCTACAGCAGTGTCGAGGATTACTCGGAGCAGGGCTGGGAACGCTTCCAGGCCTGGCTCGACCGGGTCTACGAAGATTTCACCGCCAAGGTCGCCGACGGCCGGGACCTGCCCCTCGACACCGTCCGAGACGTGGCCAAGGGCCGGATCTGGAGCGGCACCGACGCCGAGCAGCTGCATCTCATCGACGCCGTCGGCGGCTTCCCCGTGGCCCTCGACCTGGCGCGCCAGGCGGCCGGGCTCGAGCCCACGGCCGACGTCAAGCTTGCGGTCTATCCGCGCGAACGCAACCCCTGGGCGAAGATCTTTGGCGAGCCCGCCGCCAGCAGCGAACAGGAGACCGCGATCACCCTCGCGGTACGCGCCATCGAAACCCTGCGGCCGGTCGTCCGCTTCGCCGAGAGGACGGGACTCATCTCCGAGCGCCAGGAGCTCGAGGTGCCCTTCGTACCGCAGGTCGACGGGCCGCCGAGCTGGTAGCGACGGAGCGCCCTACCGGGGTCGTTCCGGCGGTTGCGTGGGGCTCGATGGAGAGGGTACATTGCGCGCCATGGACCACTTCAACAGGCTGGGCAAGGCGATCAAGTGGCTGCGCGAAGACGCCGAGCTACGCCAGAACGAGATCGCCACCCGCGCCGGGATCACCAAGGCGATGATCAGCTCCTACGAGAGCGGTCGGTCGGTACCGACCATCGCCACCCTCGACAAGATCCTCTCCGCCATCGGCGCGGACATCGCGGACCTGTGCAGCGCGCTGGCGCTGGTCAACGGGCGCCCGCTGCTTCCTGGAGCGACCGCGGAAATCGGGGCGGAGCCCCGCGCCGAGCGTCTCACCAGGCCCGTGGACGCTCTCGAGGCCATGGCCCTGGGCGAGCTGGCGCCGGGCGAGGCGGAAGCCTTCGCACAGATCGTCGGTGGCTTTCGGCGTTGGCTCCTCCACCTGCGAGAAGCCTCGCGGCCGCTGCGCCGCTGAACCGCGGAGCGCCTCGCTGCGCGGAGATGCCGAGGCGGGGCTCAGAGATGGGCTTCGGCCATGGTGGCGATGCTGCGACCGATGGCGATCGAGGCGGTGGCGGCGGGTGACGGCGCGTTGAGCACGTGCACCTGCCCCTCGCCCTCGACGATGTGGAAGTCGTCGAGCAGACGCCCCGAGCGGTCGAGGGCCTGAGCCCGGACGCCGGCGCCGCCGGGGCGCAGGTCCCGGTCGGCGAGCTCCGGGACTAGACGCCGGAGGGCCCGCGCGAAGGCTCGGCGGCTGAGCGATCGCCGCACCTCGCCGGCGCCGACCCGCCAGTAGCGCTTCGCGAGCCGCAGGAATCCCGGATAGGTCAACGTTCCGAAAAGCTCTGCGAGATCGACGTCGCGCCAGCGATAGCCGGCTCGTCGCAACGCCAGCACGGCGTTGGGCCCGGCTTCCACCGAACCGTCGACGCGACGCGTGAAGTGGA
>JAGQSE010000520.1 GCA_020439725.1 Acidobacteriota bacterium | reverse complement strand
GCAAGGAGACGCGCTACCGCTATGCTGCCGGTTTCGACCCCTACGTCAAGAAGCAGCAAGGTGTCCACTTCTACAAGGCCAAAGGGTACGGTGAAAAGGCGGCCCTGTGGCTCCGCCCTTATCAGCCTCCAGCGGAGGTTCCAGACGACGAGTATCCCTTCTGGCTGACCACCGGCCGCGTCCTCGAACACTGGCACACGGGCTCCATGACCAGGCGGGTACGGCAACTCTACCAAGCGGTGCCCGATGCCTTCGCCGAGCTCAACCGCGCCGACGCTCTCGAGCTCGGGGTCAAGAACGGTGACCGCGTGAAGCTGGTCTCGCGCCGCGGTAACGTCGAGCTGGCGGTGCAGGTCGATGGTCGCGGTCAGCCCCCTCGCGGGACGGTTTTCGTCCCATTCTTTGACGAGTCCCGGAAGGTCAACGAGCTGACCCTCGACGCCATGGACAACATCAGCAAGGAACCCGACTTCAAGAAGTGTGCGGTTCGTGTGGAGCGGGTGTGAGACAGCGGCGTGACGCCGTCGGGCGAAGGGTCGGGACTTCAGGCCTCGCTTGGTCGATCCTCCTGAGCGCCCTCACCGTCGCCGTTGCGTGTGGTTCACCAAGAGTTGACGACACGGTTTCGGTCCCGGGCCAGGAATGGGCGTCGAAGACCGCTGCCGTCGTGCGAGCGGAGCGCAGGCTGTTCGACGGCGCGCCACCGGTGATTCCGCACCAACCCTTCGGTGCGCCGTGTATCTCATGTCACAACCTCGAGGGCAAGGCGGTCGAGGGGGTCGGCTTTGCGCCGCCTTCGCCCCATGAGCTCACCGGCGGGATGAGCGCACTGTCACGCTGCCAGCAATGCCATGTCTTCCAGGTCACAGACCAGCCGTGGGTCGACAATACCTTCGTCGGGCTACGCCAGGATCTCCGCCAGGGCACACGCCTCTACGATGGTGCGCCGCCGGTGATCCCTCACCAGCTCCTGATGCGCGACAATTGCCTGGCTTGCCATGCGGGACCCGCCGCTCGCGAGGAGATCCGTACCTCGCATCCTGAGCGCATCCGCTGTCGCCAGTGCCACGTCGCTCAGACGACCACCAGTGAGTTCCGGCCCCCCGGAACCTGAGGAAACCAAGCCATGCGCCGCCAGTTTCTTGCCGGCTTTGCCGGCTCGCTGCTCTTCGCCGTCTGGGTGAGCCCCGTCGCCGCCCAGGCTCCCGCTCCAGAGGCTCCGGGCGCCGTCCCCGCCCCTCCGCGGACTTTCGCCGAGGCGCTGCGCCGCGGCGAGGCCAAGGTCTCTCTCAACTACCGGTTCGAGACTGTCGAAGATGACGGTGTACCCAAGGACGCCCACGCTTCGACGCTACGCACCACCTTGTCGTATCGCACCTCCGCCTTCCATGGCTGGAGTCTCTTCGCCGAGGCTGAGAACGTCGCCGCCATCTTCGACGACGACAGCTATCGCAATGCCGGTGCTGGCAGCCTGAGCAACGGCGTGGCTGGGCGGCCGGTGATTGCCGACCCGGCGCTGACCGCTCCGCTTCAGGTCTACGTGCGATACGAGCAGGGGCCGGTTCGTGCCACGCTGGGCCGCCAGGAGATCAACCTGGGGGACCAACGCTTCGTCGGTGCCGTCGGCTGGCGTCAGCACCATCAGACGTTCGACGCGTTGAGTGTCGAGCTGAAGCCGAAGGGGAGAGTGGGCTTCGACTACACGTTTGTCGACGACGTGCACCGTATTTTTGGAGACACCCGCCCCCTCACGGCGCACTTGCTCGATGTCCCCATCACCTTGGCCAAGGACCAGAGGCTGACGGTGTACGGGTACTACCTCGATTGGCAGGAGGTCGCCGACGCGCGGCGTTCCACCGGCACCTTCGGGGCCGAGCTGGTCGGGAGTGCCAACATCGGAGGCGGCGCCAAGCTGCGCTGGGAGGCCGAGTTCGCCAACCAGCAGGCTGTAGCGGACAACCCTGACTCCGTCGATGCCTCGTACTACAACGCCCGGCTTGGAATCGAACGCTCGGGTTTCGCAGCTTCCGTCGCCTGGGAGGTGCTCGAAGGCGGTTCCGGTGGAGCGTTCCAGACTCCCCTGGCAACCCTCCACAAATGGAACGGCTGGGCCGACAAGTTCCTGACCACTCCTGCGGCAGGTCTCGAGACCCTTTACCTTCAGCTTTCCGGTCCTCTAGGCTCGACTCGGTGGATGGTGGTTTATCTGGACTTCCAGGCCAACGCCGTGCCCGCCGACTACGGCTCTGAGATTGACGCCCAGCTGACCTGGAAGGCCCCCTGGGCCCAGACTTTCGGTCTCAAGATCGCACGCTACTATGCTGACGGCTTCAGCACCGACACCAACAAGGTCATGGTGTGGAGCGGCTACACGTTCTGAGCGGAGCGTCGGTGGCACCGCCGAGGCGGCGAGCGGCCGGACGGCGCGCTGAGATCGGAGTCGCGGGCGCTCAGCGCCGGACCGGGGCGCCGCGGACACCGACCGGGATCTTCCAGATCTTGCCGCCACCGCGGAAGGTCGAGGTGGCGTAGAGCGCCGTCGGGTCGAAGTCGCCCTCGCCAAAGACCAGGCTGGCGACGTTGGCGACGCCCTCGGCAAGGATCGTCACCTCACCGGTCTCGGGGTCGATGCGGCGGACGCTCCCCGAGCCGTTGTCCGCGACGTAGATCCGGCCCACCTCGTCGAGGGCCAGACCGTCGACCCCTTGGCCGCCGGTGTGGCCGACCAGGCGAGCCGGACCCGCGGGCATCCCGTTTTCGACCGCCAGGGCCCAGATCCGATCGTCGAGCACTACCGGGCCGATGGCCGAGAAGATCTGCGCCACGTAGAGCGTCGCACCGTCGAGCGAGAAGACCATGCCGTTGGGGAAGGCGACCTCGCGGCTCCAGACCTCGACCTCGCCGTCGCCGTCGACGCGGTAGATCGTGTCGGTGCCATCGTCGGAGACGAGGAAGCTCCCTCCGCCCAGGACCTGGATGAAGTTGGGGTCGGCGATGCCCCGGGCGACGGCGGTCTTGCCGCCGTCGCGAGCGATCCGCCAGATCACGCCGTCGTCGTTGGGACCGTCACGAAAGACGTTGGTGGGACCGAAATCCGCCGCCAGCACGTCGCTGTCGCCGATCCCGGCGAGCCCCAGGTTCGAGTCGAGCTCCGCCAGCTGGGTCACTTCACCCGCCGGCGTGACCCGCCACACCGCCCGATCCGCGGCGATGAACAGCTCGCCACGGCCGTTGAAGGCGATCCCCTCGGCCGCCTTGAAGCGGTCTAGGAAGACCTCCGGCTGGACCGGGAACTTCGCGCGGGTCGTTCCCCCTCCGAGGCTCTGGCAGCCGGTGACGGCGAGGAGCGCGAGACCGAGAAGCGTTTGCGGACGCAGCATGGAACCTCCCGGGCGTCGGTCGAGGACTCGGTGACACCTTTACGTCGTGGGAGGCCGTCGGGTTCACCGTGGCGAGGGTTCTGAGACCGGAAATCCACCGCCCGCGTCCGTCCCCCTTCCCGGGGACCGGCACTTCCGACTTTCGGTAGCGATCAAGGCGCCGCCGTGGTCTGCAGCAAGTCCCAATATCTCAACTGGAGGGATCACGGATGTCTACGAAGATGATTTTCGGTAGCGCCATCGCGCTCATTCTGTTGGGCCTCTACGTCTACTTGACGGTCTCCGCGATGGCTGTGGTCGGCTGTCCGCCGGAGTCGGCATGCCTTGCCGGGTTCACGGACAAGATGGCATCGGCGCTGTCCTTGATCGCAGGCCTCATCGGTGCCTTGGTCATCGCGGAGCTCACCGTGACCGAGCCCGGCAAGCCCCTCGCGGCCCGGGCGCTCTACGACTCTCCCAGCCCCAGGGCATCGGGAATCCTCAAGGTCGTCTCGACGGTCTATCTGGCGGTTTGGATCCTCTGTGGGCTCGCCGCGCTCTTGATCAGCTTCCACAAGCCGGATGCCGTCGAGGCGCTGACCAATCTCGGGGAGTCATGGTTCGGATTGGCGATCGCGGCCGCGTACTCGTACTTCGGGATCAAGAAGTAAGGCGGCTCCGAGTAAACTCGGCCCGCCCGCAGGGGCCCGGTCGCGAGGATCGGGCTCGCGGGCGCAGCCGAGAAGGGATCGTCATGTCGCGCCTCCGCTCACTCGTTCGCCCCATCTACCGGCGGTTCGTCCGCTCCGCCGTGTACCAGGGGCTGCGGCGACGCTGGATCTTGACGCGGTTTCGCAAGGTCGATCGGCATGTCGTCGAGGCCGGCGGAGCGAAGGTGACCTTCTCGACGGAGGATGCCTTTTCGAAGACCTGGTTCTTCCCGCGCTATGCTCGTGGTCGCCTCCACGAGGCCCACGTCACCGAGCACCTGATCGACCGCCTGCGTTCGAGCCGCTGTTTCGCCGACGTCGGGGCGCTGGTCGGGTACTACGCCTGTCTCGCCGCCAAGCTGTGCCCCAGGGCTCGGGTCCACGCCTTCGAGATGGACTCGGACAACGTCGCGCTGCTGCTCCGGAACGTCGAGCTCAACGCGCTCGACAACGTCGCCGTGGTCGAGGCCGCGGTGGCGGACCGGCTAGGAACGTTGCGGTACGCGGCTCGCTCCGGTGGCGGTGGGATCTTCAAGCTGGCTAGCTTTGGCACCCGGATCGATCCCGCGAAGCTCCGCGACGTCAAGACCGTCTCCCTCGACGAGCATTTCGCCGGCGGGCCCGGCCCCGACCTGGTCAAGATCGACGTCGAGGGCGCCGAGATGCTCGTCCTCCGGGGCATGGAGCGCTTGCTCACCGAGGTCCGGCCGCGGATCTTCGTCGAGGTCCATCCCAACACCATCCAGGGCTTTGGCGCCAAGGCCGACGACGTCCTCGAGCTCCTCGAAGCCCACGGCTACCGCTGCCGCCAGGTGTCGCCGGCGCCGGGCCATCCCCTCGACCCCGTCGACCGGCCGATCCGCCACAACGTGATGCTCTACGCCGAGCCCGCGCACCGTTCTTGATTCGACGACCCATGTTCCAGCTGCTGGGGTCTTCCATCGAGGATGCGGGTGGGGCGTCGATGTGGTCTTTCTGACATGACGGAGGCCGTCGTTCCTGCGTAGCCCAGCATAGGCTCCGCCCGGAAAGCGCTGCTATGCGAAAGTCCGCTCGACTAAAATGAGCGCTGACGGAGGCAGGGGGCGTGGTCTGAGAGCAGGCTCGCGAATTGGACAGCTGAGGTAGCTCGAGGGAGCTGTGGCCGACGTCGGGGTCGGGGCAAAAGGAGGCAAGATGGCTGAGCCGGTGAAGATTCTGGAATCGCAAGCGCTCAAGTTGAGGCGTGAGGACCGAGCGGAGCTGGCCAAGGTACTTCTCCTGAGCCTCGACGGACCCGAAGAGAATGATCACGATTTGGCATGGGCAGAGGAGGCGGAGCGGCGCCTCGAGGAGCTGCAGACAGGGGCCGTTGAGGCCATCCCTTCCGAACGGGTGTTCCGTGAGGCGCGCGAACGGCTCCGGTGATCCAGGTCAGCTGGCATCCGCACGCGGTTCGGGAGCTCTTCGAGGCTTCAGACTTCTACGAGAGTGAGTCGAACGGTCTTGGCAGTATCTTTCTCGAGACCGTGGAGAACGCTCTTGAGCGTCTCCGAACTTACCCCCTCGCAACCACCAAGCTTCAAGGGAATCAGCGTAAGCTGGTCCTGCCGAGGTTCCCTTACAGCATTGTCCTCCATCTCAGAGGCTCTCAGCTGCGCGTTCTAGCCGTTGCCCATCACAAGAGGCGACCCCGTTACTGGCGTCGAAGGCGTTGACCGACTTCCTACCGCTGGCGGCCCGTGGCAAAACTCGAGCCGCACTTCGAGCTGCTCTTTTCGGCCGAATCTTCGTTGTTAAAATTCAGAGAATTCCGAATCAATCGCGGTTCTTTGCCTCGATTCTTCTCGAAAATTTCTCGCTTTCGCCAGTGCCTAACTTCTGCCAAGGCCTGCTAGTCCAGAGTCAGCACTCCATGTGCCCCTCCAGACATTGGTCTTACAGGAGCCTTCGATTTCGGTGCTTAGCCGGCGTTTCTTCCGAGATAAGGTAGCGCGCCATGGCGATTCTCGGCGTGCGCGATCTCTCATTGGCCTTTGGTACCGAGGCGCCGCTCCTCGACGGCGTGAGCTTTCAGGTCGAGGCGGGGGAGCGGGTAGCGCTCCTGGGGCGGAACGGCTCTGGAAAGTCGAGCCTCATGAAGGTGCTCGCAGGGGAGATCGAGCCCGATGGCGGCGAGATCATCACCTCGCCGGGAACGCGCATCGCGCGCCTCTCCCAGGAGGTGCCGCAGGACCTCGAGGGCGAGATCTTCGACGTCGTCGCCTCGGGCCTCGCAGAGCTGGGCAGCCTCCTCGCCGACTATCACCGGGTCAGCCATCACCTCGAGGGCGACGCGGACTTGAAGCGGCTCGAGGAACTCCAGCATCGGATCGAGGCGGCGGGAGCCTGGCATCAGGAGCTGCGGGTCGAGACGGTGATCTCGCGGCTCCAGCTGCCCGACGAAGGGCGTTTCGAGACGCTCTCGGGCGGCCTCAAGCGCCGCGTGCTGCTCGCCCGGGCCCTGGTCGCCGAGCCGGATCTGCTGCTCCTCGATGAGCCCACCAACCATCTCGACATCCCGGCCATCGACTGGCTCGAGGAGCTGCTCCTTTCCTTCGGTGGGGCGCTGGTTTTCGTCACCCACGACCGTACCTTCCTGCGGCACCTGGCGACGCGCATCCTCGAGCTCGACCGCGGACGGATCTCCGACTGGCCCGGAGACTATGCGCGGTATCTCGAACGCAAGGCCCATCTGCTCGAGGTCGAGGCGGCGCAGAACGCGCGTTTCGACAAGAAGCTGGCGCAGGAAGAAGCATGGATCCGCCAGGGGATCAAGGCGCGGCGGACACGCAACGAAGGGCGGGTGCGGGCCCTCGAGGCGCTGCGCGAGGAGCGCCGCCGGCGCCAGGGGGTGACCGGACAGGCGCGACTCCGGGTCGAGGAAGCCGAGCGCTCGGGGAAGGTGGTGATCGAGGTCAAGGGCCTCTCCTTCGCCTACGAACCCGGGGTGTCGCCGGTCGTCGAGGGGTTCTCGACCCGCATCCTGCGCGGCGACAAGGTGGGGATCCTGGGACCCAACGGCTCGGGCAAGACGACCCTGCTCAAGCTTCTCCTGGGCCAGCTCGAGCCCACCGCCGGCACCGTGCGTCATGGCACGCGGCTCGAGCTCGCCTACTTCGACCAGCACCGTGAGCAGCTCGACGAGGACCGCTCGGTGGCCGACAACGTCGCCAACGGCAACGACAAGGTGAGCGTCGGCGGCAAGACTCGCCACGTCATCTCCTACCTCCAGGACTTCTTGTTCAGCCCGGCGCAGACCCGGAGCCCGGTGCGCTCGCTCTCCGGCGGCGAGCGCAACCGCCTGCTGCT
>JAGQSE010000519.1 GCA_020439725.1 Acidobacteriota bacterium | reverse complement strand
AGCACGCGGTGATGATCGAGGCGGTCGAGAACCACATGCCCGAGGTCATCGTGATCGACGAGATCGGCGCCGAGGCCGAGGCCCTGGCGGCGCGGACCATCGCCGAACGCGGCGTCCAGCTCATCGCCACCGCCCACGGCAACAGCCTCGAGAACCTGCTCCAGAACCCGACGCTGTCGGACCTGGTGGGCGGGATCCACGCGGTGACCCTGTCGGACGAGGAAGCGCGACGGCGCGCCACCCAGAAGACCGTCCTCGAGCGCAAGGCGCCGCCGACCTTCGACGTCGTGGTCGAGATCCAGGACAAGGACCAGCTGGCGGTGCACCGCGAGGTCGCCGACGTCGTCGACCGCCTGCTGCGCGGCAACGCCATGCGCCCCGAGCAACGCTCGCGCAACCGTCGCGGCGTCGTCGAGATCCAGGAGTCCATCGCCGAGACCGCGCCGATCCTCGACATCGGTGACGACGGCAGCTCGAAGCCGAGCAAGCGGCTGCGGATCTTTCCCTACGCGGTGAGCCGCGGCAAGCTCCAACGGGCCATCCGCGACCTGCGGGTGCCGGCGCGGATGGTCGAGATGCTGCGCGAGGCGGATCTGATCCTGACGCTCAAATCGCAGGAGCGGCGGCAGCCCAACCGGCTGCGCGACGCCCAGGTGCGCGGCGTCCGGCTGGCGGTCATCAAAAGCAACACGGTCAAACAGATGGAGAACTTCCTGCGCACGGAGTTCGACGTCCACGACTTCCCCGAGGACCACGAGGCGGCGCTACGCCAGGCCGAGCAAGCCCTCGACGAGGTCCGTGACCAGGGCCAGCCCGTCGAGCTACCACCCCAGGACCGCTATGTGCGACGGCTACAGCACGAGCTGATCCACGACGCCGGCTTCGACACGGATTCGAAGGGCCGCGATCCCTACCGCCGCGTGGTGATTTTCCCGCACTAGTCCCGACGGCGAGGGGCGCAACGTCGACAGGACGCAACCGAGGTCTCGAGGCGCTACAATCCTGGGCAACCGATCCCGTTCCGGGACCATTTGAGACTCGCATCGACCGGAGGAGGCCTCCCCATGTTCGAAGAGTTCAAGAAGTTCGCGGTCCGTGGCAACGTCGTCGACATGGCCGTCGGCATCATCATCGGCGGCGCCTTCGGCACCATCGTCAAGTCGCTGGTGGACGATGTGCTGATGCCCCCCCTCGGGCTCCTGCTGGGCAACGTCGATTTCTCGCAGCTCTTCATGGTGCTCAAGCAGGGGGACCCGACGGGACCCTACGCCACCGTCGCCGCCGCCACCGAGGCCGGCGCCGTGACCCTCAACTACGGTGTCTTCATCAACTCGGTGGTGAGCTTCCTGATCCTCGCGTTCGCGGTCTTTCTGCTCGTCAAGCAGATCAACCGTCTCAAGGAAGAAGAGCCCGCGCCGGCCGCCGAGCCGACCACCAAGGTGTGCCCCCGCTGCGCCACCGAGATCCCCATCAAGGCGCAGCGCTGCCCGCACTGCACCTCGGAGCTGTAGCAGCTACCCCGTATTCCGCATCCCCGCCGCGATGCCGTTGACGGTGGTCAGGAAGGCCGCCTCGACCGCGGGATCCGTGGCGCCGGCGCGCAGCCTCCGGAGCAGCTCCGCCTGGACCAGATTGATCGGGTCGACATAGGGGTTGCGCACCGCGATCGAGCGCCGTAGCACGGCGTTGTCCTCGAGCAGCTGCGCGTGACCGGTGACCTCGAGCACCCGGGCGGTGGTCGTCTCGAGGCGGCGGCGGAGGTCCCGGCCCAGGTCCTGGAGCTCCGCCGGCACCAACAGCCGGTCGTAGTCGGCGGCGATGCCCGCCTCGGCCTTGGCCAGCACCATCTCGATCAGGTCGAAGGTCGAGCGGAAGAAGGCCCAGCGGCGATACATGGCGTGCAGCGTGTCGAGCTCGGAGGCGAGGCCGTCGAGCCCCTCGCCGGTCCCCAGCCAGGCCGGCAGCATGAGGCGTGTCTGCGTCCAGGCGAAGACCCACGGGATGGCGCGGAGCGTTTCGACCCCGCCCCCGGCACGGCGCCGGGCGGGCCGGCTGCCGATGTTCAAGGCACCGAGCTCCTCCTCCGGCGTGGCGGCGCGAAAATAGGCCACGAAGCGCTCGTCGCCCCGCACCACGCCGCGATACCCCTCGCAGGCGGCCGCCGCCAGCCGGTCCATGACCTCCCGCCACGCGGGCTCCGGCACCGCCGGCGGCTGGAGCGTCGCCTCGAGGATCGCCGAGGTGTAGAGCTCGAGGGTGCGGAGCGCGATGCCCGGCAGCCCGAACTTGGCCTGGATCATCTCCCCCTGCTCGGTGACGCGCAGGTGTCCGGCCACCGAGCCCGGCGGCTGGCTGAGGATCGCCAGGTGGGTCGGGCCGCCGCCACGCCCGACGGTGCCGCCGCGGCCGTGGAACATGCGCAGCCGGATCGGTGTGCTGGCGCCGTCGGCGAGTTCGTCGAACAGTGCCACCAGAGCCACCTCGGCCAGGTACAGCTCCCAGTTG
>JAGQSE010000518.1:2719-2991 GCA_020439725.1 Acidobacteriota bacterium | reverse complement strand
TCGGCGGCGTCGGGGTCGGTGGCTTCGACCTTCCAAACGGGTTCCGGAGCCGGCGGCTCCGACGGACGATGGACGGCGATCAGGGTGACCCGGTCCGCCCCGGCGACGGCACCGCGCAAGCGCGCACCCTGGTTGGACCCCGAGGGCCAGCTGCCGCTCCACGCTTCGACGTGCCCGAGGATGGTGTCGCCCTGGAGCAGCGCACCACGGACCACGAAGCCGGTGCCCGCCAGGTCCTCGGGCACCTCGAGCGCCACGTGGACCTCGCCACC
>JAGQSE010000518.1:0-2629 GCA_020439725.1 Acidobacteriota bacterium | reverse complement strand
GCGAGCTCGAAGCGGGTCAGCTGGGAACGGTAGAAGGGCGCCCGGGGAGAGCTCGACCGGGTCAAGGGCAGCTCGCGCTCGATGGCGTCGTCGAAGCGCCCCAGCCGGTAGTCGAGGGTCGCCAGCGTGTCCTCGAGCTCGGCGACCTCGAGGTCCTTCACCGCCCGCTCCATGGCGCTCCGCGCGGTCTCGAGCTGGCTCCGGCTGGCGGCGGGAGCCACCGCTGTGTACCAGGAGGAGAAGTTGACGATCACGGCCGGCGTCGCCGGGTCTTCGAGGAGTCCGTGGTAGATCGAGAGACGGTCCTGGGCAGGGGTGGAGACGGCGTAGGCCACCGCCTGCACCTGAAAGACGACGAAGAGAACCGCCAGGCTCGCCCCCAGGATCCGCATCAGGAGCCGACGGCGGTGGCGGAGCTCGAGCAGGTCCTGGCCGTGGAGCTCGAGGGCGGCGAGGGCGACGCCCAGAGCGAGACCGCCGGCGTGGCCCGCGTGATCGACGTTGAAGACGATGGCGGGGATCAGAAACGCCGCGGGCAACGCGATCCAGAAGATCTTCGACGGGGCGGTGGGGAAGTCGTCCCGCCGGCTCCAGATCAGGACGGTGTAGACACCGAGCAGACCGGCGATCCCCGTCGACGCGCCGAGAGAAGCCCACGGTCGGGTGATCAGCGCCGAGGCCGTCGCACCGGCGAGACAGGTGAGCAGGAAGTAGGTCAGCCAGCGCCACGAGCCGAGGAGCGGCTCGAGGAGCCGGCCGAGGAGCACCAGGCCCCACAGGTTGAGCCCCAGGTGCAGCGGGTGAGCGTGGAGCAGGTTGGCGGTAAACAGCCGGTGCCACTGGCCGTCGAGCACCAGCCGGCTCGAGTTGGCACCCAGCGCCAGATCGTTGAGAGGATCGAACAGGCTGCCGGTGGCGACCTGGAGCCCGTACATCAACACCAGGACCGCGGCGACTCCCCAGGTGGCGGGGAGCTTGCCGGTCTGGACCCGTTCGGCCACTTCCGCCCGGCGGTCCATGGCCGTCAGCTGCTCGGTGCCGTGGGGCAAGGCGGCGATCCTGCGTCGCACCGAGTCGGCGATGCGCTGTGGGTCCTTGGGATCGGTGAAGGCGTCGGCCGGAAAACCCACCGCCGGGCCGCCCTCGACGCCGAGCACCAGCCGGCTCTCGCCGCGGTGCCGCCAGGCGTGGGCGATGCGCAGCTGCCGGAAGGGTACGAAGGGGCGCCGGCCGCCGGCGGTGAAGGGGCCGCGCAGGCCGTCACCGGTGATCTCGATGGGTGGCAGCTCGGTCACCGGCCGATGGCTCAGGAAGACGATCAGACCCCAGGCGAGGGCGGCGCCGAGACCGTAGAGCAGCGTCCGCGGCTCGATGGGGTCGGTCACCGGGTCGGCGCGTTGCGAGTTCAAGACCAGCAACAGGACGATCCACGCGGCGACGGCGTGGAAGAGCGCACGCCGGACCGCGACGAAGCGTTGCTTCGGCGGGCGCAGCTCGTAGCGCTCCGGTGGTGGTGGGAAGTCGAACAAGGGCACGTCGTCGGTGGCGGTGGTGGCGTTCCGGAAGCTTAACCGATGCGCTCCGTCGGCGGGGGAGCGGGCCGCCGGCGACTTTCGTCGGCGGAGGGATTTGACTATGCTACGGCACATCGATCCGGGCCGGAGACCGGCCGCCAAACCCCGACGGGAGCACGAGATGGACATGGAAGGCAAGAAGGCGATCGTCTTCGGAGTCGCCAACAAGCGCAGCATCGCCTGGGGTGTGACCCGGGCTCTCCACGCTCGTGGCGCTAAGCTCACCCTCGCCTACCAGGGCGAGCGCTTCCTGCGCGCCATCGAGAAGCTCCTCGAGGAGGAAGGCATCTCGGACGCCCTCCTGGTCGAGTGCGACGTCACCGAAGACGGGGCCATCGGCCGCGTCTTCGACCAGCACCAGGAGCGCTGGGGGGGGCTTCACCAGGTGGTCCACAGCGTCGCCTTCGCCCGCCGCGAAGAGCTCGAGGGCGACTTCACCGAGACCAGCGCCGACGGCTTCAAGCTGGCCCTCGAGATCAGCGCCTACAGCCTGATCCCCATGGCGCGAGCGGCCAAGCGGCTGATGGGCCCCGAGGGCGGCTCGATCATCGCCATGACTTACCTGGCGTCGCAGCGCGTGGTGGCCAACTACAACGTCATGGGCTCGGCCAAGGCAGCCCTCGAGCACGTCGTCCGCCAGCTGGCCTTCGAGCTCGGCCCCCACGGCATCCGCGTCAACGCGGTCTCCGCCGGCCCCCTCCAGACGGTGTCGGCCCGGGGCGTCGCCAACTTCAACGACATGTACCGTTCCTACGCCGAAAAGACGCCGCTGCGGCGGAACGTCACCTTGGAGGAGGTCGCCAACGCCAGCGCCTTCCTCCTCGGGGACGAATCCTCGGGGATCACCGGCCAGGTGCTCTTCGTCGACACCGGCTTCAGCATTCTCGCCGCCACCTGAGCGCTCAGCGCCACCAGGCGACGAAATAGGTCGCCGCCGCCAGCCCCATCATCGACACGCCCACCAACGGCGAGGTCCCGAGGCCGTAGAGCACCGAGCCGGCGATCAGGAGACCGCTGCCGGCGGTGGCCAGCGCGGTGCGCGAAGCGGCCCGCTC
>JAGQSE010000517.1 GCA_020439725.1 Acidobacteriota bacterium | reverse complement strand
GCGCGGTGCGCGAAGCGGCCCGCTCAATGCGGTCGAGACGGCGCTTGGCGTCCGGTGCCAGGGACGAGCGCAGCGTCAGCCTCCCGGACGCGAGCCGGCGGGTGAGGCGGCCGATCTCCGACGGCAGGACCACCGCCTGCCGCACCTCCTCGAGCACCTGGCCCCACCAACCCGACCCGCCGTCCTCCGAATCCTCCGAGGCCAATCGCCGGGCGAAGGGAAGCGTCGCCGACCAGGGATCGAAGTTCGGGTCGAGCTGCATCGCCAGGCCGCCGAGAATCCCCAGGGCGCGACCGGTGAAGAGCATGTCCGATTGCACCTGGACCGGGGTGTCGAGGAGGAGATGACCGAACTCACGCCACAGCTCCGCCGCCTGCGCCTTGGCGACGTCGTTGAGCCGACCCATCTCGATGCCCCAGAAGCGATCCAGGACGGTCGACAGGGCGTCCTCGATCTGCTCGAGGTCCGCACCCGGGAGCAGGATCCCCGCGGCGTAGGCGGCGCGGACGACGCGCCCGGCGTCGCGGGTGGCGAAGCCGATGACCAGCTCGCGGAGCGTCGCCCACAACCGAGCCGGCACCTCCGCCACCATCCCGAAGTCGACGAAGACCACCTCGAAGGGCCGCTCCGCGGCGTCGGGGACCGGCATCCCCGGTCCCAAGGCCGCCGGATCTTCACCGGGCAAGGGCAACGGCCGGACGAAGAGGTTCCCCGGGTGTGGATCCGCATGGACGAAGTGGTGGACGAAGATCTGCTCCATGTAGGCGGCATAGAGACGCCGGGCGAGGAGTGGTCGCGGGATCCCGGCCCGCGCGAGAGCCGCGTCGTCCCCGATCTTGAGGAAACCGACGTTTTCGAGGGTCAGGACCCGGCGCGAGGTCGTCGGCCAGTGGACCTCCGGCACCTTGATCCACTCGGTGTCGGCGAAGTTTTCGGCGAAGCGCTCTGCGTTCTTGCCTTCGTTGACCAGGTCGAGCTCGGCGAGGGTGGTTTCGCGGAACTCGCCGATCAACGCGTCGAGATCGACACGGCGACGGACGAAGTCGAGATGCTCGAGCCAGGACACGGCGAGGGCGATGGCGGCGAGGTCGGTGCGGACCAACGTCTCGATGCGCGGTCGCAGCACCTTGACCACCACCGGGGCACCGTCGAGGAGCACGGCGCCGTGGACCTGGGCCAGCGACGCGGCACCCAGCGGTTCGGGGTCGAGCTTCTGAAAGCGCTCGGCCAGGGGAGCGCCAAGCTCCGCTTCGAGGGTGGCGACGATGTCCTCGAAGCGTTCCGCCGGCACCTCGTCCTGGAGCCCGGCTAGCTCGTGTATCACCTCCCGGGGCAGGACGTCGACACGGGTGCTCAGGTACTGGCCCAGCTTGATCAGCACCCCGCCGAGGTCGATGGCGAGCAACCGGTAGCGTCGGGCCAGGGCTTGCCAGCGGGGTAGAGCCGGTCGGCGCAGACGGCGAAGGCCCGGGCGGGCGAGGATCAGGTCCCACCACAGCAGGTGGAGCGCGAGACGGAGAAAGTAACGCCGGACGCGGCGGTACCGGTGGAGGTCGAGGGGTGGGGCCTCTGAGGCGGGCTCGCTCACCTCAGGCTTTCTACCACACCGACCCGGTGGGGGTTGGGGAGATCCGACGATCGCCGGCAGGCCGTAGACTGGGCGAGTGCGGCGAGCGGTGGAGCTTTCCGCTGCCGTCGTCGACCCGCTTTCCAAAACCCGTCATCGTTCGCCAGGAGGAACTCCCCATGCTTCGATCCCGTTTCGCCCTCAGCTGGGCGCTGCTCGCTTTGATCACCGCCTGCGGTGGCTCGTCGACCGCCGCGGCGGGCCCGACACCGCCGCCGCCCGCGGGCCTCGAGGTGGCTACCTTCGCCGGTGGCTGCTTCTGGTGCATGGAGCCGCCCTTCGAGGGCATCGACGGCGTCCAGTCGGTAGTCGCTGGCTACACCGGCGGCAGCAAGGTCGACCCCACCTACGAGGAGGTGTCCTCGGGCGGCACCGGCCACGCCGAATCGGTGGAGATCACCTACGATCCCAAGAAGGTCAGCTACGAGCAGCTCCTCGACATCTTCTGGCACAGCATCAACCCCACCACCAAGAACCGTCAATTCGCCGACGTCGGCACTCAGTACCGCACCGCCATCTTCGTCCACGACGAGGCGCAGCGGAAGGCGGCCGAGGCGTCGAAGAAGAAATGGGACGAGTCCGGTGTCTTTGGGGCGCCCATCGTCACCGAGATCGTCGACGCCGGACCTTTCTATGCGGCCGAGGACTACCATCAGGACTTC
>JAGQSE010000026.1 GCA_020439725.1 Acidobacteriota bacterium | reverse complement strand
GACGAGGACCTGCCGGCGCTCCGCCTTGGCGAGCAGAGGCAGCCGCGTGACCGGGGTATCGGGAGACTCCACCGCCGCCTGGAGCAGTGTGCGGAAGTGCCGTCCCAGGCGCTCGACGGTGGCGTCGTCAAACAGGTCGCGGGCGAACTGCACCGTCGCCGAGATGCCGCCCTCGGCCAGCTCCTCGAGGTAGAACAGGAGGTCGAACATCGCTCGGCCCGCGTCCACCATCTCGTGCCGCAGCACCAGGCCTTCGAGGCGCAGCTCCTCCGCCGCCGCGGTCTGCAGCTGGAAGAGGACCTGGAAGAGCGGGTGATGGGACAGGTCACGCTCGGGGTGGAGCTCCTCCACCAGCCTCTCGAAGGGCAGATCCTGGTGGTCGTAGGCTCCGAGGGTGGTCGCGGAGACCCGCGCCAAGAGATCGCGGAAGCCGGGGCCACCCGCGGTGTCGAGACGCAGGACGAGGGTGTTGACGAAGAAACCGATGAGCCCCTCGACCTCGGACCGCGTGCGGTTGGCGATGGGCATGCCGACGGTCAGGTCGCTCTGGCCGCTGTAGCGATAGAGCAGCGCCGCGAAGGCACCCAGGAGAACCATGAAGGGAGTGCCCCCGACGCTACGGGCCAGCGAGCGTGTCGCCCCCTGGAGCGGCGGCGCGAGCCGGAAGCGCACCACCCCGCCGCGGCCGGTGGGCTGGGCGGGTCGCGGCCGGTCGGTGGGCAGCTCGAGCACCGGCGGCGCCCCGTCGAGATGTCGCCGCCAGTAGTCGAGGAGCCGCTCGAGACGCTCGCCCTCGAGAAGCTTTCGTTGCCAGCGCGCGAAGTCGCCGTACTGGATCGGCAGCGGCGGCAGCTCGACGCTCCGGCCGGCGCGGTCGGCGGCGTAGAGGATTCCCAGCTCGTGGGTCAGCACCCCCACCGACCAGACGTCGGAGATGATGTGGTGCATGTCCACCGCCAGCTGCCAGCGCTCGGCCCCCAGGCGCACCACGAGCAACCGGACCAGCGGCCCGCGGGCCAGGTCGAAAGAAAGCCCGACGAGACCCCTTTGGAGCCACCGGGCGGTCTCCATTCCGGCCTCCGGCGGCAGCCCCCCGAGATCGACCACCGGCAGCGCCAGGGGCATCGCCGGCAGCACCGCCTGACGCGGCTTGCCCTCGGTGGCGACGAAGACCGTGCGCAACGTCTCGTGGCGCCGCACCAGCCGCGCCATGGCACCGTCGAGGGCAGCCACCGACAGCCGGCCCTCGACGTGGTAGAGCTGCGACACGTGGTAAGCGGTGGCTGCCCCTTCGAGCTGGTCGAGGAACCAGAGCCGCTGTTGCGGGAAGGAGAGCGGATGGAAGCGCGGACCGGCGCCGCGCTCGCGCATCAGCTTCTCGAGCAGCCGGCGGCGCTCCTCGGGGCCGAGACGGGCCAGGTCCGGGGTGCGGTCCTCGGCGCTCATTCGCCCACCCCACCGTCCTGCGGCAGCATGCCGCGAAGCAGCGCTTCGACCTCGGCGTCGGAGAGCTCGCCGGCCGCCACCTCGTCGCCCTCGGAGGAAGCCACCAGCGCTGGAGTGTCGTCGGAGCTCGTCTCGTCCGGCGTCGCGCCCTCGAGGACCTCCGCCAGGCGCGCCACCGTCGGGCGTTCGAAGAGCTCGCTCAGGGGGATTTCGCGGTGAAACAGGTCCTGGAGCCGGGCCAGGACACGGGTCCCCAGGAGGGAGTGGCCCCCGAGCTCGAAGAAGTCATCGTGGAGCCCCACCGGCGCGAGGCCCAGGAGCTCCTCCCACACCGCGGCGATCCGTGTCTCGGTGGCCGTCGCGGGCTCGACGAAGGGGTTGTCGAGGGACGGTCGACCGTGATGGGTGACCGTGGCCCCCAGCGCCGGTGGGGCCGCGGGCTCGGGCGCCCGGGGGCCCGAAGAGCCGGGGGCGGCCCCAGCCGAGATCTCCTCCTCGGTCCGCGGAGCAGCCTCCGAGCGCCGTTGCCAGCGCTCGTCGTCGCGGTGCGCCACCTCGAGCAGCTCACCTTCGGCAGGGACCGAGGCGAGCTCGGCGCGGAGCGCCTCGACCAGGGCCGCGCCGGGCCCCGCCTCGGCCGAGAAGGCATCGAGATCGACCAGGCGGCAGCCGGCGAAGGGCAGTCGGGCGAGTAGGCCCCGGGCGGCCCCGGCGAGGTCCTCGAGCTCCGGCGCAGGCTCCGCCACCGGCGCGCCGCCGCTCGACACCACGTCGAGGGTGAAGGGTGACGCGGGCCAGCGGTCCTCGAGAGCTCGCGCCAGGAGCCCCAACGTCCCGGCCCCGAGCTCCTGGACCGCGCGCCGACGGTCCCCCGGGAAGAGCTCCGGCAGCCCCGGCCCGGCGGTCCACAGGTGGATCCAGCGGCGCGGCGCGCGATCCCCGAGCAGCGCCACGAGCCCCGCCAGGTCCTCGCGGCGGCGCGGGTCGACGGTGTAGGCGTCGGAGTCGAGGCGCCGGAGCTCGCTCCCCGCCCAGACCCGGACCCGGCGGGGCCCCTCGCCACCGGCACTCTGCGCCCAGCGCGCGAAGAGCGCGTCGCCGAGACCGTGGTCGTCCATCAGCACGACCCAGGTCTCGCCGCTCTCGGCGGGCGTCTCCGGCAACGTCGCAGGCGTCTTCACCCGATGCCAGGGGGACGGTCCCGCCGCGACCTGAGGAACCTCGACCCTGCTCGGTCGAGCCGGCTCGATCCAGTAGCGCTGGCGCTCGAAGGGATACCCCGGCAGCGAGACCCGGGGCGGCGTCTGCTCGCCGCGGATGCGCCGCCAGTCGAGGGCGACACCGGCGAGCCACAAGCGGGCCATGGCACCGAGGAGGAACTCGTGATCGCCCTCTTTCTGTCGTGGATGCCGCAGGCTCGGCACCGCCGTCGTCTCGGGATCCGAGCGCCGCGCGAAGGTCGACAGCGTCTTGCCCGGGCCGACCTCGAGGAAGAGCGGGTCGCCGTCCTCGCGCAACGTCCGGAGGGCCGGGTCGAAGCGCACCGCCCGGCGCAGATGCTCGGTCCAGTAGTCGGGGTCGACGGCCTCGGCGTCGGTGAGCCAGCCGCCGGTCATGTCGGAGACCACCCGCCGCCGTGGCGCCGAGCGCGGCACCGCCGCCACAGCGGCACGGAAGTCGTCCAGGGCCGGATCCATCATCGCCGAGTGGAAGGCGTGGGAGGTGTGCAGCCATTGGTGCTCCACCGAGTCCCGCACCAGCTCGTCGGCGAAGGCCTCGACGGCAGCCTCGGGCCCCGAGACCACACAAAGGCTCGGCGCGTTGACCGCCGCCAGCGACAGCCCTTCGGGAATCCGCGGCTCGAGGTCGGAAGCGTCCATCGATACGCTGAGCATCACGCCCGGCGGCAGCGCCTGGATCAGCCGGCCGCGGAGCACCACCAGCGAGACCGCGGCCTCGAGCTCGAAGATACCGGCGAGACAGGCGGCGGCGTACATCCCCACCGAGTGGCCGAGCAGCGCCTCGGGCTCGACGCCCCACTCGATCCACTGGCGAGCCAGGGCGTACTCGACGGCGAAGAGCGCCGGTTGCGCGAAGGCCGTCTGGCGGAGCCGTTCGGCGGCCGCCGTCTCGTCTCCCTCGGCCGGGAAGAGCAGCTGGCGGAGGTCCTCCCCCAGCGCCTCGGCGGCGAGGTCGGCGCAGCGGTCGATCTCGCGCCGGAAGACGCCACCAGCCTCGTAGAGGCCCCGGCCCATCCCCGGGTACTGGGCGCCCTGCCCCGGGAAGAGAAAGGCCACGGGCCGGTCCGCCGTCCGCCGGCTCAGCCAGCGCGCGGGCTCGCCCAGGGCCGCCAGCGCGTCGGCGCCGTCGTCGACCACCACCGCGCGGCGGTGCGCGAAGGCCCGCCGGCCCGCCTGGAGCGTGTAGGCCACCGACGCCAGGTCGAGCTGCGGGTGCTGCTCGAGATGCCGGCGGAGCCGCTCGCCGGCAGCGTCGAGGGCGGCTTCGCTGCGCGCCGACAGGAGCAGCAGCTCGGGACCGGCGGCCATCGAGGCGGCGCGTTCGGGAGCCTCCTCGAGGATCGCGTGGGCGTTGGTGCCGCCGATGCCGAAGGAGCTGACCCCGGCGCGGCGTGGCGCCCGCCCCCGCGGCCACGGGCGGAGCTCGGTGTTGACGAAGAAGGGTCCGCCGGCGAAGTCGACCTTGGGGTTGGGGCTCGAGAAGTGGAGGCTCGGCGGGATGGCGCCGCGCTCGAGGGCGAGGGTGGTCTTGATCAGACCGGCGACCCCCGCCGCCGCGTCGAGGTGGCCGAGGTTGCTCTTGAGCGAGCCCAGCGGAATCCCGCCGTCGGGCCGGGCGCCGGCGTAGGCGTGGTTGAGGGCCTCGACCTCGATGGGGTCGCCGAGCTCGGTGCCGGTGCCATGGGCTTCGACATAGCCCACCGTCGCGGCGTCGACCGCCGCGGCGTCGAGGGCGGCGCGGAGCACCCGCGCCTGGCCGGCGACGCTGGGCGCGGTGTAGCCGACCTTTCCCGAACCGTCGTTGTTGAGGGCCGAGCCGCGGATCACCGCGCGTACCGGGTCGCCGTCGGCGAGGGCTCTCGAGAGCGGCTTGAGCAGCACCACGCCGACACCGTTGCCCCCGACGGTGCCGTGGGCGTCGGCGTCGAAGGGCCGGCAGTGGCCGTCCGGGGACAGGATCATCCCGGCCTGGTAGCGGTAGCCGGCGCGGAGCGGCAACCGGATCGTCGCGCCGCCGGCGAGGGCCATGTCGCACTCGCCCTGGCGCAGGCTCTGACACGCCAGGTGCACCGCCACCAGCGAGGTCGAGCAGGCGGTCTGGA
>JAGQSE010000516.1:4068-13254 GCA_020439725.1 Acidobacteriota bacterium | reverse complement strand
GGGGTGCCGCGGCGCGTGCCCGTCGACTCGAGCGACACCATCCGCCTGCTCCGCGAGCAGGGTCTGTCCCACGGCGAGTTGATGACCTTGGCGACCTTCTCGCGGGTACGACGCTTCCCCGCCGGCTCCTTCCTCTTCCGCGAGGGCGACGAGGGACGCGAGATGTACGTCATCGTCGAGGGCAAGGCCCGGATCAGCAAGTACATCCCCGGCGCCGGCGAGGAGGCCCTGGCGATCCTGAGCCGTGGTGACTTCTTCGGCGAGATGTCGCTCATCGACGGTCAGCCGCGATCCGCCGACGCCACCAGCCACGACGGCCCGTTGACCGTCCTCGCCCTCGACCAGGAGACCTTCCGTGAGATCCTGTCGATGGACGCCCACGCCTCTCTCGAGCTGCTCCACCTGCTGTGCCGCCTGATCGCGCGCCGGCTGCGGGAGATCGATTCGAAGCTGGTCAGCTGGCGGATCCTGGCGGGTCCCTCGAGCGGCGCCGGCGGTTCCGACGACACCCAGGAGCGGGAGGTCCGGCTTGGTGCCTGAGACCCCCACCGGCGACATCGAGCCCAAGGGTGATGCGCCCAGCGAGCGTCCGGCGATGACTTCCGAGATGGAACCAGGCAACAGCGATCCGGTCGCGGAGCTGGTGCGTCGGCTGGAGCCCCGGCTCAAACAGATCCTGGTCCGCTTCCGGATTCCGGTGGCCGACGCCGAGGCCATGCTCGAGGACTGTCTGATGGTCCTGCTCTACCGCCAGGAACAGATCGCCCAGCCCGACCGATGGCTGCAGCGGAGCCTGCGCTACCGCTGCGTGCGCCACTGGCGGGGCCAGCAGCGTCGGCTGTGCCGGATGGTCGACGGCGAGCTGGTGCGCTGGCTCGAAGACGAGGCGGTGAGCTCCTCCGAGCGTTCGGGACGCCGGCGTCTGCTCGACGCGGAGATCGCTCGGCTGCCCCAGCCCTGTCAGGCACCCCTGCGCGGGCGCTTCGGGCTCGGTGCCGGGGCTCTCCACGACCTCCCGGCCGCCGCCTCGCCCCCCTTCGACGCGGGCAGCCTCGATGGCGAGGGGCTCCCTGTCGAGGTCCGTGCCGGCCGCGATCCCTACGTCCGCAGCCTGACGCGGCTGATGCGTCAGATGGTCGACAACGGCCGCCTCGACGTCGACGGCCTCAAGATCCTCGCGGCCGACCCACCGTCACCTTGAGCTCCTCAAGGCGGAGATGCCTGCGGGCGACCGTCTCGATCCTCTCCCGATCCACCGCTTCAAGCTGTTCGAGACACCACTCCGGCTGGTCGAAGGGCCGGCCGTAGAGCTCCGCCTCGAGCATCAGCGTCGCCCATTGCCGCGCGGTCTCGCGACGGAACGCTTCGCGGCCGACGAGATAGGCCCGGGCGTCGGCCACCTCTTCCTCGCTCACACCGTCCTCGAGAAGGCGCGCCAACTCCTCGCGCACCGCCCGCTCCGCCTGGGCGACGGTCGACGGGGAGGTCCCGACATAGACCATCCACCGGCCCCGGTCGAAACCGGCACCGGCCAAGGTCGCCACCTGAGTGCTGTAGGCCAGGCCTTCGCGTTCGCGGATGCGCGTTGGCAGGCGGCCGGAAAGACCGCTGCCGGCACCGAGGATCACCGCCAGCACCTCGAGGGCCGTGGCGTCGGCATGGTCGCGGGTGACGCTCAGGCCGCCGGCGAAGAGATGTGCCTGGTCGCCGGCGACGACGACCTCTCGTCGTGGCTCGGCGAGCCCCACCGGTGCCACGGGCTGCTCGCCGGTGACGGCAGCCGTCGTCTCGGCTCCCAGGAGAGCCTGGGCGTGGGCACGGACCTGGTCCTCGTCGAGATCGCCGGCGACGGCCAGCACGAAGCCCCGGTCGAGGGCCCGGCGGTGGAAACCTGCGCAATCTTCGGCCCCGAGCCGCGCCAGGCCCTCGGTCGTCCCCTGG
The DNA here is from genome assembly GCA_020439725.1 of Acidobacteriota bacterium. GTDB lineage: Bacteria > Acidobacteriota > Thermoanaerobaculia > Multivoradales > JAHZIX01 > JAGQSE01. Next base: position 11,313 of record JAGQSE010000516.1, on the reverse strand, counting down.
ACCGGGCGCGCGCGGGGATGTGGGGTGTAGAGCTGTTCGAGAAAGCCCCAGCTGGTCCGGACGTCGGGCTGGTCGCCGAGGCTCTCGAGCTCCGCCGCGGTCTGCCGGCAGAGCCAGTGGCAACGATCTTCGGGGAAGGTCGAGTCGAGGAGCAACTCGGCGAGACCGTCGAGGGCGTGGCGCCAGTCCTCGGCCAGCGCATCCACGGAAAGCCCGTGGCCTTCGAAGGTCCCCGAGCTACCGAGCAGCATGCCGAGGTCCTCCGCCTGCTCGGCGATCCGGTCCCAGGACCTGCGGGTGGTGCCCTCGGTGAGCAGGCGACCGGTGACCGACACCTGGCCCGGGATCTCCTCGATTCGGGCGCCACCGCGGAGCGTGCAGCGTGCGGCGACCACCGGGGCTCCGGGCACCCGGCGAACCCGCAAGGTCCACGGTCGCACCGCCGAACCCGTGGTCACGGGGCGCCCTCGCCGTCCGCGACCGCGCCGTCGGTTTCGCCGTCGGCTTCCTCCTCGGGCAAGGACCAACCGATCACGCCCGCCCGCCCCAGGTCGAAGCGCCGCGCCGCTGCCAGCACCTCCGCCGGGGTCATGTCGAGGGCCCGCTGGAGCCAGCGGCGGGTGTGTCCAAGGTCGAACAGGCTCAGGGCGAAACCCGCGGCGAGGGCCTGCTGGTGGACGCGCTCGTGGGCGAAGACCCAGTCGGCGAGCAGCAGACGCCGGGCCCGATCGAGCTCCACCGCCGTCGGCGGTCGTTCCACCAGCTCCGCCAGGGCTTTCGACACCTCGGTCTCGACCTCCGCCGGCTCGACACCGGGGACCACCTCGAGGGCGATGCTGAGGAAACCCATGGTCGGCGCCTCGGCGACCTGGGCGGCGACCCACAGACAGCTCTGTCGTTCCTCCACCAGGTGCCGGTGGAGACGGCTCGCCCGCCCCGAGGACAGTACCGCCACCAGCAGTCGGAGCGCGGCGTAGTCCGGATCGTGGGCATCCGGTGCCGGCGTCGCCAGACACAGCCGGGCGACGTCCCCGGCGCGCCGCTCGACCCGGACCCACGCCTCGAGGACCGGCACCGGCTCGAGCTCGGGCCGAGCCTCGGCGCCCCCGGGGATGGCTGCGAAGCGCTCCGCAACGCGCTCGAGGGCGTCACCGGGGATGTCGCCGGCGAGCACCAGGACGGCGTTGTCCGGGCGATAGAAGCGGCGATGGAACGAAGCCAGCTCGTCGTGGCCCATCCCCCGGAGCGATTCGCGCGTCCCGATCACCGGCCGGCCGAAGGGGTGACCTGGGAAGAGGGCAGCATGGACCTGCTGCTCGAGGGCGTCCCAGGGCTCGTCCTCGTACATCGACAGCTCTTCGAGGATCACCTGGCGCTCGCTGTCGACCTCATCGGGATCGAGGGTCAGCCCGCGCATCCGATCGGCCTCGATGGCCAGCGCCTCCTGCCACCGGTCTCCGCTGAAGTTGAAGTAGTAGGCCGTCGAGTCGTGGGAGGTGAAGGCGTTGTTGGAGCCGCCCAGGGCCTGCGTCCGCCGGTCGATCTCGCCGGGGCCGTAGCTCGCCGAGCCCTTGAACATCATGTGCTCGAGGAAATGAGCCGCCCCGGCCTCCGCGGGAGTCTCGTCGCGGGCGCCGACGCGGTACCACAGGGCACAGGTCACGATGGGCGCCTGCGGATTGTGCAGCAGGCAGACCTCGAGCCCGTTGTCCAAGCTCTCGACCCGTACCTCGCCGGGGAGGTCCGGAGCCTGGAGCGGAGCTGGAGCTGTGATGGGGGGTCGATCGAGGCTCATGAGTCCGGCGGCAGCTCGAGGGTGACGCGCTGCCGCTCTTCCGAGGCGCCGGCGGTGAAGTCGACGGCGATGTCCACGCGCTTGTGGCCGGGGGCGACGAACGAGATGCGATGGATCCCGCGCTCGAGGCGCAGCCACTCGCTGGCCCGGCCGATCCGGCCGGAGAACTTTACCGCGGGACCGCGCGGTTCGCCATCCACCAAGAGCACCGCGGCCACCGGCCGGACACGGAAGGCGACGGCCTCGCTCACCCGGTAGACGGGGAGGTCACCGAGCGGGACCTCCGACGCGGGGATCGCCTTGAGCCGGGCCACGAGGGCCGTGGCGCCACGGGTGTCGGGCTCGGCGACGATGCGCATCCGGTAGTCCTCGTAGCCTCCCTTGCGCAGAACCACGACGTAGCGCCCCGGATCCGGCAGCCGGAACCCCTGGCTCCCTTCCGCACCGGTGTACTCGCTGACCCGGCCGATGAGGCGGCCGTCGAGGAGGAAGAAGGCGTCGTCGGGCTGCACGCGAAACACCAGGTCGAGACCGGTGGTCAACGTCTGGTCGACCGGCGGCAGCCGCGGTGGCCGGCCGGTGGGGTCGAGCTGGCCCGAGGGCTCGACGACCGCCGGCTCCGAGGCTCCGGACGACGACTCCGCCGCCGGCAGGCTCGGCGAGATCGCCGACGGCCGCGCCACCGGCGGCTTGACCTCTGGGAGCCTGGGCCCGGGGTCGACCACCGTGGTCTTCGGCGGCGACGCGGACGCGGAGCTCGTGGTCTTCGCCGGAGGCGGTGGCGGTGGCACCGGCGAGGGACGGCGCTCCGGCTCGGCTACCGGCGGTGGGCTCGTTTCCGGCGCCCGGTCGTGGGGCGGCGGCACCTCGGCGACGGTCTCGTCCACGGCTTCGCGGAAGGCGGTGCTGCCGAGGTCTTGAGGGTTCGGTGCGTCGGCCGAGTCGACGGCGCTCGGCAGGCTCTCGTCGCCCGATTCCACTCCCGCCGGCAGGCCCGCGGTCGCGTCGCCTTCCGCGCTCGTCGGTGCCAGTCGCCGCTCGACCCACCGCGAGCCGACGTACAGGAGACCGGTCGCCACCAGCGCGATGAGCACCAAGGCCACGCCCGCCACCGCCAGGATCACACCCAGCTTGGGGCCCCGCGGCGTCTCCCCGGTGGCTGGCGGCGCGTAGGACGGCACCGAGGTCGCCGACGGTGCGCCGGTGGCCGGAGGAGGGGGGGGCGGGGGCGGAACGCCCAGGTGACGGGTCGGCGCGGTACCGACCTCGGGCGTCGACCCGGTGGGCCGGTCGAGGGTTCCCGGCGGCAACAGGGCCTCGAGCCGCATCAGCTCCTCGGCGGCCTCGCCGGCGGTGGTCATGCGGCGGTGACGGTCCTTGTCGAGCATCCGCTGCACCAGCTGGGACAGCTCGGCGGGCAGCCGCGGATCGACCGTCGACAGGATCTCGGGCTCGAGGTGAAGGATCTGGTAGACCAGGGTGCTGAGGGTCTCGCCATCGAAGGGCCGTCGGCCCGAGATCATCTCGTAGAGCACCACACCGAGGGAGAAGACGTCGCTGGTGCCATCGAGGGGCTCGCCGCGCACCTGCTCCGGCGACAGGTAATGAGGACTGCCGATGACCATCCCGGTGGTGGTCAGCTCGGTGTTCTGGCCGAGAACCTTGGCGATCCCGAAGTCACTGATCTTGACCCGCCCGTCAGCGTCGAGAAGCAGGTTGCCGGGCTTGATGTCGCGGTGGACGATGCCGTGGCGGTGGGCGAACTCGAGCCCCTCGGCGGTCTCGCGGGCGATGCGCAGCGCTTCGCGGAGCGACAGCGGCGGACCGTCCACCAGCCGCTGGTGAAGGTCGCGACCCGGAACGTACTCGAAGGCCAGGAAGAGGAGCCCATGGTCCTCGCCGACGTCGAAGAGCGTGACGATGTGCGGGTGGCTCAGCCGCCCCGCCGCTTTCGCCTCGCGCATCAACCGCGCGGTGCGCTCCTCGAAGTCCGCGGGACGCACCCCCTGGAGCCGCAAGGTCTTGATCGCCAGGCGCCGCTCGATGCGCGGATCCTCGGCGAGGAACACGTCTCCCATGGCGCCCGATCCCAGGCGCTTCAAGATGCGGTAGCGGCCCACGCTCTGACCGGCCTCGAAACCGGAGAGCTGTGGGTCCCGGCGGGGCTTCGATTCGTCCATGCGTCGATCTCTCGACGGGCGAGGCGGCGCCGGTCTCCGGTCGCCCGTCCCCCGCCCCCCCCGGAACCGCACCGTCACCCGGCGACGGCGGTGATCGCCGGCGCAATGGACGCATGATATCCGAGGTCCGAGCGGCGGGCGGCGGCGCCACCGAACCCCGAGCCGTTGTCTTGCTCTGGCGCTAGAGAGCGAGGCCCTCGAGGCTGTAGGGCGTGCGCCGCTGGCGCGGGTAGAAATGCCGGCTGTGCTCGGCGAACCGGCCGAGGTCGCCGTGCCAGAGGTAGTGGGAGACCTGCATCGCCTCGTCACCGATGGAGATCCAATTGCAGGTGTTCTTCTCGCGCTCGACACCCCGCCCGCGGTTCGAGGTGGTGGTTCCCGAGTGCAGGATGACCACCGGCGGCCGGCCCTTGGGGTAGAACTCCTCGGAGTTGCCGATGTAGGTGAGGTGCTGGTGTCCCGAAAGGATCAGGTCGACACCGACCCGGGAGAAGACGTCGATGGCCTCGTAGGCGTTGCGCGACACCCGCTGGGTGCCGAAGGTCGGCGGCGGGATCAGGTGGTGATGGGCGACGACCACCCGAAACACCGACTCGGGCAAACCCTCGAGAAGCTCCGCCACCTCCTCGAGCCGACCGAGGGTGATACGGCCGTCCTTGAGCGTCCAGCCGTGGGCGGTGTTGATGCCGACGATCACCAGGTCGTCGTCGCGAAACACCGGTTCGAGCTCGGCGGCGAAATGCTCGCGGTACGCCCCGAAGGGAGCGAACACCCGCTCCCACACGCGGTACAGCGGCACGTCATGGTTGCCCGGCACGACCAGCGTCGGCACCGGGATGCGATCGACGAAACGGCGCGCCTCGCGGAACTGCTCGGGCTTGGCCCGCTGCGTCAGGTCACCCGAGAGGACGACGACGTCAGGACGACGCTCGTCGATGAAACGCAGGACGCCCTCCGCGACCTCGGGGAGGTGCGGAGGGCCGAAGTGGACGTCGGAGATATGGAAGAGGTTGCGCACGTCAGCCGAGGAGCGTCCCGCCGGAGGTCACAGGACCTCCTCCTGCAGGAACTCGTTGACGTGCTCCACCAGCTGGTCGGCGGCGAAGCCGGCCAGAGCCGTCACCAGACCCAGACCCCGGCGCCGGCTCAGGACCCAGCCTCCGGCGGCCGCGACGGCGAGCGAAGTCAACGGGTAGGTCTTGACCAGCCGCTGCCAGTCGAAGCTCACGGGCAGCAGCTCGTCGACCACCGCATCCGCCATCGAATCGTCGTGCTGCCCCACGGAATCCTCCTCGAAGAGTGCCTCGCTATTCGCCACCGCGCCCTCCCGTCTCAGTCGTCGTGGCGGCCGCCACGCAGGAGAAGACCGGCGACGAACCCGACCGCGGCGGCGATGAGCACCGACTTGCCGGGGTTGTCCCGCACGTACTCGCTGACGTTCTCGCTCAGGTCGTCGAGGTCCTTGCGCGCCTTGACGTAGCCCTCGCGCACGTTGTCGGACAGCTGCGAGTAGCGCTCCTGGGCCGCCTTCTTGGCACGCTCGGCGCCTTCCCGCGCGCGGCCGTAGCCCTCGCGGATCTTCGCCTGGGCGTCGCTGGCCGCCTCGCGACCACGCTCCCGGGCGGTCTGCACGCCCTCGCGCACCGCGCTGCTCGCCTTCTGGACACTTTCCTTGAGGGCCTCGGCAGCTTCATCGAAGGACTTCACGTTCTCAGCCATGGCTTCCCTCCCTGCTCTCACGACCTTTCGGCCGTGGTTTTTCGGTTGATTGGGCCTCCGCTCCGGAGCTCTGGGCTCCTGTCGAGCTCGAGGTACTTCAAGTATAGCGTGCAAGTTCCGTTCCCTCCGGTGGAGCCCGTCGCCCGGGGGCCGCCCGCAGGGTCGAAACCCGCCCCGGTGGTAAGCTCACGGCGTTCTCGACCGGCGTTCTCGACACCTCCACGACCACCGAAGACAGGACGAAGTGATGGCAAAAGTTACATTCCACGGCGCCTGTGGTTGCGTCACCGGCAGCTGCACCCACCTCTCCTGGGGTGACGACGTCCAGATCCTGGTCGACTGCGGCATGTACCAGGGCGCCGAGGATCTCGAGCAAAGGAACTACGATCGCTTTCCTTTCGTGCCCCACGAGCTGCGGGCGGTGATCCTGACCCACGCCCACCTGGATCACACCGGTCTCTTGCCCCGGCTCGTCGCCAAGGGCTTCAGCGGCCCGATCCTGTGCACCCGACCGAGCCGAGCCCTGGTCTCGCTGATCCTCGAGGACGCCGGCAAGATTCAGGAAGAGCAGGTCCGCTTCGCGCGCAAGAAGGGCTATAGCCGCCACTCTTCGCCGCAGCCCCTCTACACGGTGGACGACGCCAAGCAGGCGATGCAGCTCCTGGTGACGCAGGAGTTCGACCGCCCCTTCGACCTCTTTCCCGGGATCCAGGTGCGCTACCGCCGGGTCGGTCATCTGCTCGGCGCCGCGTCCGTCGAGATCACCGCCAAGGGTGCCGACGGCGAACGGCGCACCTGGTGCTTCTCCGGCGATGTCGGGCGCTACGGCGTGCCCATCTTGAAAGACCCGGAAGCGCCCGAGCTGGTCCCCGACGCCCTCCTTCTCGAGTCGACCTATGGCGATCGCTGCCATGAGCAGTCCGATCCCAAGGCGGAGCTCGAGACGATCATCACCGAGACCTTCGCCCGTGGTGGCACCGTGGTCATCCCCGCCTTTGCGTTGGGTCGCAGCCAGGAGATCCTCTACTACTTGGCGGAGCTGGCCGAAGAGGGCCGCGTCGATCCCACCGCGGTCTTCCTCGACAGTCCCATGGCGGTCAAGGCGACGCGGATCTACGACCGCGCCGAGAGCGAGCACGACAACGAGCTCCAGGAGCTCGACGACGTCATCGATCCGCTCGGCGGCACGCCCTTCAACTATTGCTCCTCGGTCAGCCAGTCGAAGACCCTGAACGCCCGTCGCGAACCGGCGGTGATCATTTCCGCCAGCGGCATGGCGACCGCGGGACGCGTGGTGCACCACCTGCTGCACAAGCTCGGCGACCCGAAGAACTCGGTGATCTTCGTCGGCTACCAGGCCTACGGCAGTCGCGGCCGAGCGCTCCTCGAAGGCGCCGACTCGGTCGGCATCTTCGGCCACCGGGTCCAGGTCCGCGCCCAGATCCATTCGCTCCAGGGGTTGTCCGCCCACGCCGACCGGCGGGATCTGCTGCGCTGGGTTCAGTCCTTTCCCGGACCGCCGAAGCGCATCTTCCTCAACCACGGCGAGGA
>JAGQSE010000516.1:0-3860 GCA_020439725.1 Acidobacteriota bacterium | reverse complement strand
GGGTCGGCGCTGGCCTTCGTCACCGTCCTGTCCCTGATCCCGCTCCTCGCCGCCTTCTCGTTCATCGGCGCCCAGGCCTACCAGGCCTACCAGGAGCAGGTCCTCGACCTGCTGGTGCAGATCCTCCCCTACTCGGAGGATGCGCTCCGCCAGATGATCAACGACCTGGTGCGCCAGGCGGCCAACGTCCAGGGCATCGGTACGGTCTTCTTCCTGGGTGGTTCCTTGACCGCCTTCTCGACCGTCGAGCGGGCCATCAACCGCACCTGGGACCTGCCCCACCACCGCCCGCTGCGGGTCCGGCTGCTGAGCTTCTCGCTGCTGATCTTCTGGGGCCCGCTCCTGATCGGCACGGCCTTCTCGGTCGCCGCGACGCTGCGCGACCGCCCGGCCTTCGAGTCGCTCCTCGACGCCACCGGCGTCATCGGCCTGGTGCCACCGGCCGGCCTCCTGGTCGGGCTGACGATGCTGTATCGCATGGTCCCCTACACGCAGGTTCGCTTCCGAAACGCCCTGCTGGGCGGTGCCTCGGCGACGCTCCTCCTCGAGATCCTGCGCCGTGGCTTCTCGCTCTATGTCGAGTTCTTTCCGGGCTTCAACCTGCTCTACGGCAGCTTGACCTTCGTGGTGCTTTTCATGTTCTCGATCCAGGCCGGGTGGATGATCGTGCTGGCGGGCAATGTCATCGCCTACACGGCGCAGCACTTCGAAGCCCTGGCTTCGACCCACCGCCGACGCAGCCGCCTGCGCGGTCCGTGGCTCGCCACCACCGTCCTCGTCCTACTCGCCGAGGAGCTCGACCGCGGCCGCCCCATCGTCCCCCTCGCCGACCTCGGCGACCGTCTTCGCCTACCGCTGAGCGAGCTCCGCCGGGCCCTCCGCCCGTTGCGCAACAGCGGCCTGCTCCAGACCACCGGCGGCGAGGACGAAGGGCACCTCCTCTCCCGCGCCCCAAGGCACCTCTTGGTCCGCGACGTCTTCGACTGCTTCGATCCCCACTCGCTGCTCTCCGACCGCCGCAGCCTGCCACCGTCTCTCGAAGAGCTTCGCCAGCGCATCGTCGGCGCCCGTGCCAGCACCCTCGCCGACCTCTCCCTCGCCGACCTCTCCGACACCCCGCTCCCCGCCCCCACCACCGAGACCCTCGCCACACCAACCACCTGACGGCCCCCCTGAAGGACTTGTTGCGCGCCGCCACCCGCACCCTGTACAATCCGCCTTCCCGCTGTGGGGCAGTAGCTCAGCTGGGAGAGCACCACGTTCGCATCGTGGGGGTCGAGGGTTCGAATCCCTTCTGCTCCACCATTCCTCTTTTCCCGCCAGATCGAGCTTCGTCAGGGCACAGGAATCCCGGTGCGTTGGATCCGTGCGCCGGCCTCGGGTGCCGGTCGGAGATCTACATTCGAAGCTCTCTCGGGAAGAGCGGCTTCGGCGTCGCCGTCTCGTCGTCGAAGCAGGCGAAGCAGAGGTCGCCGAGGCCCGTCAAGTAGAAGGATGGATGGTTCGGCGTCGGGTCTCGGCAGGCATCACGGATCATCGTTGGCTGCTCCTGGCCTCCATCGCGGCCCTCTATTCCCACTGCCACAACGCTGGATTCCAGCCTCCGATCAGACCGGCGCCGAGCACTGGATCGAGGAAGGCGGCAACCGCCGCATCAAGATCTCGCAGGGTTCCCCATTCGAGCCGGTTCTCTTCCGCCAGCTTGGCATAGGGGCGCTCCCAGAGGTCAGGAGCTGCAGGAACGACCGGCGGCAGAGGATGAGTCTGGCGAAACTCGAAGGTCCTCTGCAGCGCCAGTCGAAGCTCTACTCCTCTGATGGGGCCTGTCTTGGCGAGCAACGCGAGGTCAGGCAGGTCTCGGACTCGTGAATTGGGGCGCTCTCTTGGCATCGTGAAAGCGTGCAGCTTCTCTGCGATGTGGGAAGGGACGGGATACACCTGGACTCTTGGCGGACTGATGCCTGCGAAAGCGAGCAGATCCTCGCCCACGATCAGCTGAACCTCTCCCACGAGCGGGTCTCCGAACGCGACGTCGACGCCGAAGGGCTGACCATAGATCGCACCGGCGAGCTGGCACTCTGCCCGAAATCGGAAACCGTCGTACTGCATCGCTTCCGTTCGGATCTCCGGATGACTCGGATCGGGCCGGACCTCGAAACGCATGTAGTCGCCGAGATCGAGCCTTCCTGCCTCCTGCAGCCTTTCGAGAACATTCTCGGAGGATCCGCTCATCCGCAAGTCGATGTCCCTCGTCGTTCTTGCCCTGGTGAGCCGCAGCTCGAGAACGAGGCCACCCTTGAGAACTACCGAGTCACCCGCTACCTCCGCGACGCGGGCGAGAAAGCGCTCGAAGACCAACAGCTGCCGTCTACGAGCGAATGCGGTCCCGGTCTCCGACGACGACTTGAGCCGCTGCTCTAGCGCGTGCTTGAAGGCTGCCGGCGTCGCGTAGCGGCGTCGTTTCACGGTCCTTGAGCCATTCCAGGAAGCGCCGCGAGGAGCTCGACCTCTTCAACTCCGGAGATCAGCCCCCGCTGGCGGGCCTGAACGACTGCTTGGTATACGAGGTCGGGCGCGAAGTGCACGGCCATGCAGTCGGCGATCGTCCGCTTGGGTGCCGTGAAGGGGACGACCGCCGCATGCCTCAGCTCGCTCTCGTCAAGGTCGGCGAAGTGCAGCACGAGCCCCTCCGGTACCTTGAGCCGCCGGTGGCGCCAGGCCGCGGGCAACGTCATGTGGACGCGGGACGGCAGTGCGTCGGACAGGTCCTGGAGGGCGAGAGCGGTTTCGTGCGAGAAGACCCCAACCCGCTCGGACCAGAGCCACAGCGGCACGAGGTCTTCCTCCTGGTCGGCAGGGAAGTGCACGAGCCGGTAGACACCTCTGCGAACGCGGGTCACCGTCCCGTTCCTCAGGTACTTGTACAGGAGCTGGGACGAGTAGCCAACGCTGGCTGCCTGGCTCGTCGTGAAGTAGCCCTGCTGGCCCTGCGCAAGCTCGAACAAGGCGTCCCAGTCCGGGGAGCCCTCGATATTGGGTTTGTCGACTCTCACCTTGCACAAAACTTAACTCAGGGTTTAGTTCCGTGCAAGGCCATCACGAGAGTGCTCCCGGTTGACCCACCACCGCCGTGGCAAGTGGGGCAGACACGGTTTGGGCAGCGGGCCAGACTCCGCGGCCGCCATTCGTGTCTCGGGGGAATACCTGATGCCGCTCCTGAGGTCCCTGAGGAGCGGCATCCGTATGCCTGCGGCACCGTCGGGCTCGATCTGCTGAAGTAGCGCGCGGCCCGGCGCGGTCGGGTCGTTACGGACAGTTACACGTGCAGACGCACTCGCCGGCGGTGCAACCGATCTGACCCTTGCACCCAGGACCCTGGGCCTTGCAGCCATCACGGCAGGCGCTGATCTCACCCTGCGAGCAGCAGTGGGGGGTGACGGCGGCCGGATCGGCGAGGCCGGGCAGGCCCAGCTCCGCGGCCAGACCGTCGGCAGGGCAGGCGGTCGCCGGCGGCGTCATGGGGGTCATCGGCGCGACGGTCGTCTCGGTCAGAGGGGTCGGCGCCGACACAGCCGGGCCGGCGTGAGTCGCCAGGGCGAATGCGAAGACGGCGACCAGGGCGAGGGAGGCGACGGTGGCGAAGCGGCCTGTCGATGAGCTCATGGGGTCCTCCTTTGGGAGCGCAGACAGCAGATGACGACAACCGATGCGAGACCCGGTCGCCTGCCTCCCGCCGGGTTCGGCCCGGCGAAGACGACGAGGGTCCCTCGAGAACACGAAAACGCCTCGTCTCACAGCGCATCGTCGCTCGTCGGCAATCCGGCCACCCGTGGGAGAGACGCTAGACGGAGAGGATAGAG
>JAGQSE010000515.1 GCA_020439725.1 Acidobacteriota bacterium | reverse complement strand
CTTTCTCGGTGCCCGCGCCGAGGACTTGGTGGTGGTGCCCAACGCCACCGCCGGGGTCAACACGGTGCTCCGCTCGCTCGACCTCGAGGCCGGTGACGAGCTCCTGACCACGACCCACGTCTACAACGCCTGCCGCAACGCTCTTGACTTCGTCGCGCGAGACGCCGGTGCGAGGGTGGTGGCGGCGGAGGTGCCCTTTCCCCTCGGCGATCCCCGGCAAGTCGTCGAGGCGGTGCTCGAACGGGTCGGCCCCCGTACCCGGCTCGCGCTTCTCGACCACGTCACCAGCCCGACGGGGTTGGTCTTCCCCATCGCCGAGCTGGTCGCCGCCCTTGCCGAGCGCGGGGTCGATACGCTGGTCGACGGCGCCCACGCGCCGGGGATGCTCGACCTCGACCTCGACGCCCTCGGTGCGGCGTACTACACGGGGAACTGCCACAAGTGGTTGTGTGCGCCCAAGGCCTCGGCCTTCCTCCACGTGCGGCGTGATCGCCAGGACGGTATCGAGCCCCTGGTGGTCAGCCACGGCGCCAACCTCCGGCGTCCGGGGCGGTCGCGTTTCCACGACGCCTTCGACTGGGGCGGCACCCACGACCCGACGCCCTTCCTGGCGGTGCCCGTCGCCCTCGACACCCTGGCCTCGCTGGCCCCCGGGGGCTGGCCCGAGGTGCGTTGCCGGAACCATGCGCTGGCCCTCGTGGGGCGAAAGATCCTGTGCCGCGCCCTCGGTGCCGAGCCGTCCCATGGGGAGACGCCCAGCCCGGAGTCGATGATCGGCTCTCTGGCTGCGGTTCGCCTGCCCGACGGAGCGGGGCCGTCGACGCCAAACCCGCTTCGGACCGATCCGCTCCAGCAGCGCCTGGTCGAGGAGCACGGCATCGAGGTGCCGATCTTCCACTGGGACTCGCGACGCTGGCTGCGGATCTCGGCGCAGCTCTACAACGACGAGGCGCAGTACGAGCGGTTGGCGGCGGCGCTCGCGGCGCTGCTCGAAGACGAGGCCCTCAGCCGCGCCAGAAACGCCAGTTGAAGAGCGCCACCACCGCGTAGACCTCGAGCCGGCCGATCCACATCAGGAGCACCATCACCAGCTTCGCCCAACCGCTGAAGAAGGCGAAGTTCTCGACCGGCCCGACGCGCTCGAGACCGGGGCCGATGTTGCCCAGCGTGGCGATGGCGGCGGTGGCGGCGGTGAGCGGGCTGTGGCCGTCGAAGGTCAGCAGCACCGTGCCCAGGCCCCAGCTGGTGAGGAAGAGGATGAAGAAGCCGGCGACGCTGCGCACCACCGGGTCGGGCACCGGCTTGCCACCGACGAAGACCGCCACCACGGTGTTGGGACTGAACATGTAGCGCACCTCGCGCCACGCCGACTTGAGCCCGATCACCATCCGCATCACCTTCATCGAGCCCGCCGTCGAGCCGGCGCAGCCGCCGATGAACATGATCGCCACCAGCAGCATGCGCGACAGGTGAGGCCAGAGCTCGAAGTCGGCGGTGGCGAAGCCGGTGGTGGTCATCAGCGACGCGGTCTGGAAGCTCGCGTCGAGGAGCGCCCGCGGCAGCTCGGTATAGGTCGAGGTGGCGAGCAGGTTCCAGGTGATGAGCCCGGTGGTCCCGGCGAGGATCAGCAGGTAGAGCCGAAACTCGTGGTCGCGCATCAGGCTCCAACCGGCGCCCCGGGTCAGCCCGAAGTAGAGCGAGAAATTGCCTCCGGCGATGATCATGAAGACGATGATGACGATGACCGCCCAGGGCTTGTCGAGGTACCCCGCTACCGACTCGTTGAGCGGCGAGAAGCCCCCCGTCGACAAGGTCGTGAAGGTGTGCGAGACGGCGTCGTAGAGGCTCAGACCGGTGAGCCACAGGAGCCCCGTCTGGGCGACCGTGAGGAAGAGGTAGATCTTCCACAGCACCAGGGCGGTGTCGCGGATGCGCGGTGACAGCGCCTCGGCGGTGGGTCCCGGGACCTCGAGCTTGTAGAGGAAACGCGCACCGGGGCCGAGCTCGGGGAGGAGGGCGAGGAAGAGGACGATGATCCCCATGCCGCCGAGCCACTGGGTGAAGCAGCGCCAAAAGAGGATGCCGCGGTCCTGCCCGGCGATGTCGGTGAGCACCGTCGCGCCGGTGGTGGTGAATCCCGACGCG
>JAGQSE010000514.1 GCA_020439725.1 Acidobacteriota bacterium | reverse complement strand
GCCTCGTTGACGTTGACCGTCCCGGCCTCGATGCGCTGCGCCAGCTCGAGGGCCAGATCGACGTCCTCGGTCCACAGGCTGGCGTTGAGCCCGTAGCGGGTGTCATTGGCCAGCTTCACGGCCTCGTCGGCGGTGTCGAAGGGGTAGACGGCGACCACCGGGCCGAAGGTCTCCTCGCGAAACATCTCCATGCCCTCGCGGACGCCGACCAGGATCGTCGGTTCGAAGAAGGTCGGTCCCAGGTCGGGCCGCGCCTTGCCACCGGTGATGACCCGAGCGCCCTGGGCGACCGCGTCGTCGACGTGACGCTGGACCGTCGCCAGCTGCTCCGGGGACACCAGGCAACCCATCTCGATACCGAAGTCGAGGTCGGAGCCGAGCACCAAGGCGCCGGCGCGACGGGCGAAGGCCTCGAGAACCTGGTCGAAGATCGCGCGCTGGACGTAGACGCGCTCGAAGGAGATGCACAGCTGACCGGCGTTGGCGAAGCAGCCGCGGATCAACCCGTCGGCGGTGCGCTCGATGTCGGCGTCGGCGAGGACGATGGCGGGGTTCTTGCCGCCCAGCTCGAGGGCACAGTCGATGAGCTGCTGGCCCGCCTGGGCTGCGATCTTGCGACCGGTGGCGGTGCTGCCGGTGAAGGTGACGAAGTTCGACGCCTCGATGATCGGTGTGCCGAGCTCGCGACCGGCGCCGGTCACGACCTGGAAGAGTCCGCTGGGCAGTCCCGCGCGGTAGAGCAGATCCACCGCCCACAGTGCGGTGAAGGGCGCCTGGCGGTCGGGCTTGAGCAGCACCGCGTTGCCGGCCATGAGCGCCGGGATGGCGTCGGTCACGGCGAGGCTCAGCGGGTAGTTCCAGGGCGCGATGAAGCCGATGAGACCACGCGGATGGTGGTGCTCCCAGGTGGCGGTGAGCCCGGGAAGGGCGCCCATGCGGCGCTTGCTCTCGAGCAGGTCCTCGGCATGATGCGCGTAGTAGCGCGACACGATGGCGACGTCGGCGACCTCTTCGTAGGCGTGGGCCCTCGCCTTGCCGCTCTCGAGCTGGATCAGGTCGAGGACCTCGTCCTGATGATCGAGGACCAGGTCGTGGTAGCGGATGAAGATCTCCGCCCGCTGTTCGACGGTCCAGGTCTTCCACAACCGCTGCGCATCGCGACCGCGGCGCGCCGCCTCGGCGACGTCGTCGGCGGTGCAGGTAGGAACCTCGGCGAGCAGCGAGCCGTCGAAGGGCGCCCGCACCTCGTGCCACTCGCGGTCGCCGTCGGCGACGGTGACCCGACCGATCAACCGGTCGACGGCAGCTCGTCCGAGTCGCGCTTCGAGGCTGCCCGCTGGCGGCGGTTGCGCGGCGCTGCGCGGTCGTGCCGCTCCGGCGCGGGTGCGACGACCCTGGGCGAAGCGATCGGATCCGGAGAGGAGCTTGCTCGAAGCCATGGTGGTTGCGACCTTTCCCGGTGTCGTGGGGAGGCCCCACGAGGGCTGGCAAAGCCCTCGCCGCGAGGATCGCGGCACGACCCGTCGGGTTCAGTCTAGCGGCTTTGACGCGCTGCGGCAATTCTCGCCGCAAGGTTCTACGGGCTCCGGGAGGTGCTCATCGGGGCCGAGTCTTCGCGTCGGTGCGATATAGTCGTCCAGCTATTTTCGCCCCCTCGTGAGGAGACCTCCATGCCCGCTGAGACCCTCTTCGCCACCGGCTCGTCCGCCGGTCCGGTCGCCCTCCGTACGGCTCTTCGAGCCTTCCGGCTCGCGCTTCTGGTTGCGCTGCTCGGGGCGCTGCTCACCCCGGCCGCCGCCCAGGCCGCCGACGACTACTTCCCGCCCTGGGCGCCGTGGTACCGCGACGTTTCGAACGCTCCCGTCGATGCCCGCTCGCCGACGGTGATCGGCTGGCTCGACGGCGCCGGCGGTTGGGGTGGCGGTGCGATGCAGATCGACTTTTCCTTCGAGGTGCTCGAGGCCGACAGCAGCACGCCCTTCCGCAGCTTCACCCCGACCGGTGACTTCTTCACCCCCGACTGCGATCTCGAGAACGTGCCGATCCCGCCCGGGGGTGCCCTCGAGGGCGAGAGCGGCTACGAGTGCGTCAGCGACGGCGACTGCCACCTGATCGTGGTCCATCGCTCGAGCCGCCGGCTCTACGAGATGTGGCGCGCCAACATCGTCGGCCCCGACTTCTTCGGCGGCTGTCTGGTGGTGTGGGACATGGACGTGACCTACCCGATGTCGGGTCGTGGCAACCAGTGCACCAGCGCCGACGCCGCCGGTTATCCGATCGCCGCGCTGCTGTTCACGGCGGACGAGGTCGCCGCCGGCGAGATCCGCCACGCGATCCGTTTCATCCTGCCCAACAGCCGCATCCGCCACGGCGTCTTCGTCAACCCGTCGACGCACTCGACCAACCCCACCAGCGGCCCGACCTCCGCGCCGCCCTACGGCGCCCACCTGCGGCTGCGCGCCGACTACCCCGTCGCCAGCCTGCCGAATGCAGGCGCCCGCATCGTCGCCCGAGCGATGCAGAAGTACGGCATGTACCTCTCCGACGGTGGCACCATCGCCCTCACCGCCCAGAACGACACCTTCACCACCGCCAAGTGGTCCGGACTCCTCGGCCCCCACGACCTCAATGCCCTAGATGTCACCGACTTCGAGCTCCTCGACTCCGGCCCCCCCATCCCCTACACCGGCGACTGCGTTCGCCAGGCCCCGCTCTACGCCGCCGGCTTCGAGACCGGGGATACGTCGGAGTGGACGGCGGTGGTGAGCGGGGTGCCGTAATTGGGGGACACCGCGAAATTGGGGACACGATACTCATTTTGGTAAGTCGAGCCGTTTCAGACAGTTGGGGAAATAGGTATCGTGTCCCCAGATTTCTCAGGTTTTCTCCTCATCGAGAGCGCTCGAGCGAGCAATGCGCAAGGGCCAGTGCCGCATCTCTTAGGGGTCTGAGTTTCGAGACGGCCTCCTTTGCCTTATGAGTCAACGGAGTGCGTTCAGCAAGTTCAAGAGCCTTAATAGCCGCCTCGAATGCCTCGGCGCCGCGTCGAGCCTTGACCAGCGCTTCGACCAAGTCGCGGGCTGTGAGGAAGGTTGACTCGTTCGCATATTTCCAATTTGACTCCACCACCGATCTCATGAGCCTTGCCGCTTCTTCGAATAGACCTTGTTCAAACAAGATAGTCGCCTTCGTCCAGTCGATGACCGGTCGGTCACGCGGCGCAGCTGCGAAGGTCCAAAACGCAGCCTTCTGAATTGTGATTTCCGCAGCTGCGAAGTCTCTCAGCCTGGCCTCTGTCAGGGCCTTTGCCTGGAAGGCGGCAAAGAAGTACCGTGGATCCTGCTCCGAAAGGCCATCCAACGCTGCTGATAGCAAGCGCACCGACGGCTGGTCTTCCTCTAGCTGCATCAAGCAGATAGCCTGCTCTACCTGCGCCTTCGCGCCCCCCCGTTGGTCTCCTGCTCGGAGAAGCACTCCGGCTGCTCGGTCAGCGACAGCGAGCGCATCCCGAAACTGACCTTTCCCTTTGAGGATATAGACATGGCGACGAAGCGCGTTTCCAAGAAGCCTTTGATTCCCGAGCCTGGCACTCTCGCTGATGGCTGTGAACGAAGCGTGGTGTGCTTCGTCGAGAGCTACGCTGCGGGTCAAACAGGCCCCGCCGATCACCAGGAGCCGATGGATCTCGTCATGGGTAGCCCTATCGATCAAGTGCTCGAGAGCGCCGAGGGCCTCTCCTGGGTCGGTGTAGCTGGCTTCATCTAGCTCTTCGATGACGCTCAAACCGAGCCCGGGTGCCTGGGCTTCAAGGCCGAGCCTCCGCGTTGCCCGCGCCACCAAATCCGGCACCGGCCCTGAAGGCCGATCGATCTCGAGTTGCTCGACCTCGAGGCATCGCCGCATGAAGCCGACCGGGTCGATCTCGAGAAAAGAGAGGGCCTCGAGCATCTGGCGGGTGGTGATGTCACCGCTTCGGCGGCGATTGTGCCACCACGACGGAGCCCAGCCGAGGGCGCGTTCCATGGCGCGGATGGTGCCGTGCGGGCGGCGGCGGAGTTCCTGGTCGAGGGCGTCGAAGAGGACGGCACGCTGCGGTTCGCGTTTCGCTGCCACCGTGTCAGGACCTCCACTTGCGCGTGGCTTGATTCACTCCACCCACTTTACACAAGAGATCGCGATCGACTCTACAAGACGAGGCGGAAACGCCCGGGGCTTGCTTCCAGAGGCTGCCACGCCGTACGCTCTCGCCCTTGGGTGCGCAGGGGCGCCCATCCCGCCGAAAGACGTCCTCACCCTGCCTTCCAGCCGATCGCGGTACACACCATGGCTGATCCTCGGGCCCGTCGGGAGCGGGTAAGGGCCCGGTAGAACGAGGAGACGGCGATGGTTTCTCTACTCGACGAGCTCAAGCACGGGGCTCGTATCCTGCAGCGACAGGCTCAATCTCACGACGGAACGGCGCTTGAGCGGCTACGCGCGTTGCCCGAGCTTTCGAAGCTGGACGACGCTGCGCTCGCGGCGGAGGTCCAGCGGCGGCATTGCCTGGCGGTGGTGGCGCGCGAGCTGGGGTTCGCGGGTTGGCCGCAGGCTTCGGCGGTGCTCGGTGGCGAGACGGTCGAGGACTTCGGGACGCTGCTCTGGCGGCCGGCGTTGTCGGTGTTCTCGAACATCTGGAGCGCCCACTATGACGAGGCGCGGCGGCTGCGCGAGGAAACCGGCGGCTACCTGCTGGTCTACCGCAAGCACTTTTTCATCGTTGACCGGTACTACGTCGAGGCCCTCGGGCTCGATCCCGACGACGCGGATTGGGAGCGCCTGGGGCGTGACTGGGCGCGGCCGGCGGATCCCGAGGCTCGCGAGCGGCTCTACGCGCGCTTGATCCGGGCGCAGGTGCCACAGGTGTTGGCGCCGGCGGCCTGAGCCTTTTTCACCACCTTCCGTGTCCACGTTTCGGCGTGGGCACGGTAGTCACTGCGCTGAGGAGTCGACGCCAATGCCGCGCTCCAGCCGTGGTGGTTGGTGTACCTCAGGGACACGGGACGGATTTCTATCTCGGCCAACCGGCTCAGGGGTTGGGACGATGGCCATCTTGCCGCCGGAGGCGCCAGGGCTGCGCGATTCTCTTGATCTCGATGTTGGGGTCGGTACCCTGCTTGAGGTTGTCGATGACCCTCTTCGCGAAGCGGTTGGCTCGTTCTGTCTGGGATTGCTGCTTCGCCGTGGAGCGTTGTTCCAGGGCCCAGCGCTTCCACGCGGCCGGCCCATGCCGGCGGATGTGAAGGTCCGCAAGCTGCAGAGCCGCTGCCGCTCCCGCTAGGTAGGCGATCAGAGCCACGTTGGCCTTGGCTTCGAGTCCCTCGAAGCGCCCCAGCGTCTTCTGGTTCCGGGCTTGAGCGGCAAGTGCTCGACGCAGGCTCGCTCTCCACGACGTACGTAGCAGGTCCGGGACGCTGACCGTCAACTGGAACCTTCTGATCTGGAGAGCTTTACCCGGATCTGGCTCGGTCAGTTGGGCCAAGGTTCGGCCGTAGCCTTGGGCGAACTCTCGGTGCGCTGGCGTCACCGTGGTCAACTGCACTCCGACATACTCGCCCCGGCCTTTCTCGATGAGCTTGGACTTGAGGACGTTCGGCCATTCGGCACGGGACGTCATGTATGAGGACCGTACAATGGCGATCCCGTCGGGCAGGCTGACCCCAGCCTCGGCGGCCACGCTGCGGGCAAAGGTCGTGCAGGTATAGACCGGAGACGTGGCGCCGCCATGGGTGGTGACGAATCGGTGAGGTTGGCTACAGGCTGCCTGTGCAAAGCGGATCGCGCGGCTGAAGTTCTTCTCGGACAGATTCGTCGAGAGTTTGTAGTCGACGCAGGCTTCATGGATCTGGTCCGGGTGAAGCATGCAGCCAGCCGACTGCCGGTCGAAGGCCATGCCGATGGCAGACTTGGGATAGAGCCCATAGCTCCAGACGTTCCCGAGGGAGTCCTCGAACTTGACGTAGACATGGCCGACCGTCGTTGCGGTGACCTCGTGGATGGTCGGCACATCGGTGTCGAACATGACGCTCAACCGCCACCAGGTGGCTCGTCCTGGTCCGCCGGCCTTGTCCGGTCGGGTACATCGTTCCTTCGGGCAGCAGATCTTCTGTCCGGAGGAAATCGAACAGGTCCTGTTGCCAGCTTGGGCAGCCTTGCCACCGGCTTCCTTGCGCTGGAGCACTGCCGGGGCATCCGGGGAGCGCAGGTTCCTCTGCTGACCTACATGGGTCAGTTCATGGGCCAGCAGGCGCCTACCTGTGGGGGTTTCTGGGGCATAAGCTCCCGAGCGAAAGACCACTCGGTTCTGATCGGTATAGGCCACGGCGCCAAGAGCGCGCGATGCGACATCGGCGTTGGACCCCTCGTGGATCTCGACCCGTGCGAGATCCAGACCGAGCCCCGGGTTGAAGAGGCGCCGTTCGGAGCTGCTCAACCGTCGGCCGGTGTCACCTCGAACCGCCAGCATCTTGGATGCGATGTCGCCCCAGTCTGAGAACCGGCTCCGGGAGGATCCCGAATCGGCGGTCTCCTCTCGGAACCGGAAAGGCGAGCGGGGTGGCCGGACCGGGGGCGGGAGGACGGTTGGTGGGCCCGGGGTGGATCCGCGCGAGATCCGCTCGGCCGTTTGGTCTGCTTCGCGTTCATATCGGTCCCCGGCTTGGCCGATATGGATCGTCGGTTGTCTCGGTGCCACGTGCATCCGGTGGTGCACCGGAACTCGACCGAAGGAATGTCCGGCGGGTATCGGCGCTGCACCGAGGTTTCCCAGATCAGTCTGCGATGCCTGCCCCGCCGCCGTAGACCTGAAATCGAGGCTACGGTCGCTCGCGAGCCCTCGCACCGCGAGGGACGGTCGGGCGGGGCGGGGGCCAGGGTTCCTCGCCGTACGAGGGGCCTTTGGCTGAGGAGCGAGGGTTGGCATCGCAAAGGCTCCGGGAGGCCTCCGTCATGCGGCGGCTGCAGATCCTCCTCCAGCGCCCGCGACTGGTGAACTCCGTTGCGAGATGTCAGAGCTGCACGTGGCAGTGGCTTGCTTGGAGCGAGGGTAGACGGGAA
>JAGQSE010000513.1:338-1923 GCA_020439725.1 Acidobacteriota bacterium | reverse complement strand
ATGAAGGTCAGCTTGGTGCCGTTGGCGGCTGCGAAGCGCCCCTTGACGCGGTCGCGGAGCTTGGCGATGCGTGTCATGTCGACGTGGAAGACCGAGCTGACGTGGGCCGAGGTGGCCTTCGAATAGACCATGTGCGCCGCGGTGATCTGACGGATCCGCGACATGGGCACGATCTCGACGTTCTCGCCGGCGGTGTAGGCCGGGACGTGGAAGTCGCCGGTGGGCCGCGCCGCGGGCGCCGGGGCGGAGGCGGCACGGCTCGGGGCCGCCGGGGCCTGCTGGCCACGGGTCTCGAGATAGCCCAGGATGTCCTTCTTGGTCACGCGGCCGTGGACCCCGGTGCCTTCGATGGCGGCGATGTCGACACCTTCCTTGGCGGCGATGTTGCGTACCAACGGGCTCGAGAAGCGCCGCAGACGGCCCTCGAGGGAGTTGTCGTCGGGTTCAGGAGCGGACGGCTGGGGCGCCGGGGCCTGCGCTGCCGAGCCCTGAGTCGACGCGGCCGGGGTTGCCTCGCTGCCCGCGGCGGGCTTGGCGGCCTTCGCGTCGGGAGCGGCGGCGCCGACCTTCTCTCCGGCGGCGCCGATGAAGGCCACCACCTGGTCGACCGGCACCGTCGCACCCTCGCCGTGCTTGATCTCGAGGAGGACGCCGGTGGCGGGGCTGGGGATCTCGGCGTCGACCTTGTCGGTGGAGATCTCGAACAGCGGCTGGTCGCGCTCGACGCTCTCGCCGACGGCGACGAGCCAGCGGGTGATGGTGCCTTCGGCGATGGATTCCCCCATCTGGGGCATCACGACTTCAGTGGCCATGGTCAACTCCTGGGCTCAACGGGCTCTCAAATGTGCAACGGATGACCGACGGCGGCGTGGGCCGCCTCGGCCACCGATTCGCTCAGCGTGGGGTGGGCGTGCATGGTTCGGAACAGCTCTTCGGTGGTCGATTCGATGCGCAGCGCGACGCAGGCCTCGGCGATCAGGTCGGTGGCGTGGGGGCCGATGACATGGACGCCGAGAAGCTCGTCGTAGCGCGTCTCGCGGACGACCTTCACGAAGCCCCCGGTGTGACCGAGGATCGACGCCTTGGCGAGAGCGCTGAAGGGGAACTTACCGGTGGCGACGTCGTAGCCGCGCTTCCGGGCTTCGGCCTCGGTCAGCCCGACGCTGGCGACCTCGGGCTCGCAATAGGTGCACGACGGGACCAGGTCGTAATTGATCGGCTGAACCGACTGGCCGGCCATGTGCTCGGCGGCGAGGATGCCCTCGCTCGAGGCCACGTGGGCCAGCCACGGGGTCTGGACCAGGTCGCCGATGGCGTAGATGTGGGGCACCGAGGTCTGCATCCTGTCGTTGACCTTGACGTAGCCGCGGTCGAGCTCGACGCCGGCTTCCTCGTAGCCGAGCCCCGACGACACCGGCGCCCGGCCGACGGCGACCAGCAGCACCTCGGCCTCGAGCGTCGACGTCTCGCCCTTGTGCTCGACCTTGAGCGATACGCCTCCCTCGGTGGGGGCCACGGCGGTCAGGCGGGTGTCGGTGCGGACGCCGATGCCGCGCTTCTTGAGCGCGCGCTCGAGCTCGGCGGA
>JAGQSE010000513.1:0-292 GCA_020439725.1 Acidobacteriota bacterium | reverse complement strand
GCCGAAGGAGGCGAAGATCGAGGCGAACTCGGTGCCCACGGCGCCGGCGCCGAGGACCGCCAGCGACTCGGGTACGTGGTCGATCTGGAGGATGCCGTCGGAGTCGAGGACCCGCGAGCCGTCCACCGGCGCGAGCCCCAGGTGGCGCGGCACCGAGCCGGTGGCCAGGAGGATGTGACGCCCCTTGTAGGTCGTCCGTTCGCCATCCTTTTCGACCTCGACCTCGTGCGGACCGACCAGCCGCCCGCGACCGTGGATGCCCTGGATCTTGTTCTTCTTGAACAGGTATTCG
>JAGQSE010000512.1 GCA_020439725.1 Acidobacteriota bacterium | reverse complement strand
GGCCCGAGGAGCAGCGCGAGCGCTTTGCTGCCGAAGATGAAGCAAGCCGGAAACAGGCCATTGAGGAATTCCTCGACCAGGACCCGGTGCCAGACACCCCCGAGAACGAGCTCACCGAGGGCATCCGGCGGCGACAGGCGCTGGTCCGGGCGGAGGGCATCTCGCCCTTCGACGCGCGGGCGAGGGTGCTCTTTCTCAACGGCCCGCCGGACGAGCGTCTCCTCGTCGACTGCGGGAGCGCGTTCAAGCCGATGCAGCTGTGGGGGTACGGCCCGACCAAGGACCAGCGGCGCTTCGCCGTTCTCTACCAGCCCGCCGCCGACCAGCACTATCAGCTGTGGTTGCCCAGCGAATCCAAGCGTGTCCTCTACACCCCGGAGCTCGCGTACTTCCTCGATCAGTGGGAGGAGCTCCGCGGCTTCATCCGCGGCCGCCGCTTCGACTACCAGCTGTGTGACCTGGCCAAACGCGTCGACCGCATCACCGGGGTCAACGGACTCTTCGGTTACGAGCAGGATCGGCCGACGGACCGCGACATGGGGCGCTTCCTCGAGCCGCCCCAAGACCTCGCCGTCTGGGCTCAAAAGGCCGCCGCGACTCCGCTGCCCGAGCTGCCCGCGGAGCTGGCCACCAACCTCTTCGAGCTTCGCTTCCCGCGGGTCGACGGCCAGCGCATCGTCACGCGGATGGTGGTTCGCGTCCCTGCCGACGCAGAGTTGGGGGTCGCGGAGCCCGCGGAGCCGGACCAGGAGCCCGAGCTCGACCTCACCGCCACCGGCACCCTCGAGCACGACGGTGCTCCCTTCGACAGCTTCCGGGTGCGCTACACGCCCGCGGCTTCCGACCCGCGAGCGCCGCTGGCGTTGGTCCTCGAGCGCGCGCTGCGCCCGGAGACGAGCTTCGTGCTGCGGCTGGTGGTCAAGGACGAGATCAGCGGCGCCGAAGCACGCTTCACGCGTGGCTTCGAGGTCCCGGCGGAGCCCATCGACGAGCCCGAAGCCGCGGACGACGTCGTCACGCTGCTGGGCGAGCAGTTCGCGACACAGGCCCCCGGCGGACAGGACAGCCTGGTCTTGGTGCCTCCGGAGAGCGACGTCGTCATCGGTTTATGGCGCGCCGAGACCCTGGTCACCGGTTCGCGCATCGCCAAGGTGGTGTTCTCCGTCGACGGCCAGGTCCAGCTGACGCGGTCGCGTCCGCCTTTCAACGCCGAGGTCCGCCTGAGCAAGTTCCCGATCGAGCAGGTGGTGCGAGCCGAGGGTCTCGACGCCGACGGCGAGCTGGTGGCTAGCGACGAGGTGCTCCTCAATCAGCCGCGCGGCGCGCTCCGGGTGCGCATCGTCGAGCCGGCGCGGGGCTCGCGCAGCGTCGGCCCGGTCCTTGCCAAGGCGGAGATCATCCTTCCCGAGGGCCGGCGGATCGAGAAGGTCGAGTTCCTGGTCGACGACCAGCTTCAGGAGACCCTCGAGCGACCTCCATGGCAAACGACGGTGACCGCTCCGGAGGACAGCGAGCTGTCCTATCTGACGGTCGTCGCGCACCTCGACGACGGCAACACGGCGGAGGACGTGCGCTTCCTGCAGAGTCCCAAGTATCTCGAGGAGGTCGACGTCAGCCTGGTCGAGCTCTACACCACGGTCACCGGTAGCAACGGTGCTCTGGTCGGTGGCCTAACCGCCGACGACTTCGAGATCTTCGAGGACGGCAAGGAGCAAAAGATCGCCAAGTTCGAGCTGGTCGAGAACCTGCCGTTGATGGTCGGCATCACCATCGACACCTCGGGCTCGATGGCCAGCTCGCTGATCCAGGCGCAACGGGCTGCGGAGGGTTTCCTGTCCAAGATCGTCACCCGGCGCGACCGCTGCTTCGCCATCTCGTTCGCCGAGCGACCGGTCATGCTGATGGCCCCGACCAACGACGTCGAGGCGGTGGCACGGAGCCTCGAGGGCCTGGTGGCGGTGGGCTCGACGGCGCTCCACGACGCCATCGTCGAGAGCCTCTACTACTTCCGTGGCGTGCGCGGCCGCCGCGCCCTGGTGTTGCTCTCGGACGGCGACGACACCGCGAGCAACATCCGCTTCGACGACGCCCTCGAGTACGCTCGACGGTCGGGGGTCGCGATCTACACCATCGGTCTCGACGTCGGGGTGTTCGACGCCGGCGTCCGCGGCAAGCTCAGAAGCCTCTCGGCCGAGACCGGGGGCCGCGTCTTCTTCATCAAGACCGCCGACGAGCTGTCCGGGGTCTACTCCGAGATCGAGGAGGAGCTGCGCAGCCAGTATTTGCTCGCCTACAGCTCGAACAACCCGTCCGCCGACCCCGGGGCCTTCCGCGAGGTCGAGGTCAAGGTCAAGGGGCGCGGTCTCAAGGCGCGCACCAGCCGGGGGTATTACGAATGAAGCTCGCGTTCCGCCGATTCCCTTTCCTGCTTTCGTCGGTCCTCGGGGTGGTCCTCGCGGGCGGTGTCGTCGCCGCGGTGCCGGTGGAAGAGACGTTCCACTTCGCGCGCATCGACGGGACCTACAGCAACCCCGACCCCGTGATCGCGCCCATCGAGCAGGGCGGTCTCACCGTCCAGCTGCGCTCTCCCGCCAACCGCGTCCAGCTCTTCGACCACGAGCTCCAGCTGCGGCCCCTCGGCGACGGGACCCACGGTGCCTGGCTCAAGGCGGTGATCGGAGGCCAGGGTGATCTCGAAGCGGATCTGTCGATCGGCGGCGCACCCGCCACCCACCTGACCGACGAGGTCGAGATCCCGCGCCAGGTCCTCAAGGTCTTCGGCCAGATTCGTCTGGAGCGCGTCGCCGACGGGTACCTGGTCACCGCCGTCGAACTCCAGCCGCGGGTCGAGCTCAAGATCCAGAGCCGGCTGGCCTCCTCGCTGGCCGGCACCTGTCGTGGCTTCACACGGCTGCTGCCGTTGGGCATCGATTGCGGAGGGCTGGAAAGCGCCCTGGCGCAGGCCGCGGTCCCGATGCCTGCGGCCGGTGAGACCTTCCTCCTCCCCGACCGTCTGCTCACCGACGCCGACCGGCACCAGCTCGACGCCTATCTCGGCATCGGCCCGGCGCGCTGATCCCTTGCGAACCGTCGGGTGAGCCCGTCGTCCCCGCTTCGGGTCAATCGGGCAAGGAAAGCTGGTTCGAGGTCGCGTTGTTGAGGATCTCGCCGTTTTCCTTGACCTGGAAGAGGAAGATGCTGCGCTGCTCGGG
>JAGQSE010000511.1 GCA_020439725.1 Acidobacteriota bacterium | reverse complement strand
GGTCGCCGCGCCATGCGCTGGCGCTCCCCGGGCGCCGTGTCACCGCTCCGCGTCGCGACGCGCACCTCCGGTGGCTCGAGCCCCGCGGCGACGAAACCCTCGCGGAGCTCGGCCAGGGGGCGGCTCAAATTGTGCTCGATGTCGTAGTTGAGGGCCTTCAAGGGCGAGACGTAGAGCGCCCGCACCTGTCCGGGCTCCCAGGCTCCGGTGAGCAGCTGGTTGAGCGGCCAGAGGAAGGCGGTGAGCGTCTTGCCGCTGCCCGTCGGCGCGGTCAAGAGGACGTGGCGGCCGCCGGCGATGAGCGGCCAGGAGCGCTCCTGGATGTCCGTGGGCGTCGCGAAACGGCCCTCGAACCAGCTGCGGACCAGCGGGTGGAAGGCGGCAAGGCTGGGATTCGGGCTCGAGGAGGGTCCGGTCATGATCGGACCCCGGATCGTATCAGCCGGGCACCGCCGGATGCGGGCACCGGCGGTGCTCCGCGGACCGGGGGCCTGCCGCTCGAGCGCGCTCGATGCTCAGGCTTGAGCCGCCCACAAGGCGCCGGAGGTCTCGAGCAACCGGCGGCTCGCCACCGACAGCTCGCGATGGCTGGCGTGGAGAGCGAAGTAGGGCAACACCTCCGCCACCTGCCGGGCCATGTCCTCGGGCCGCCCCGCCCGGTGGTACAGCGCCGCCAGGTCGAGGGCGACGAGGGCCGCCTCGCCCTGGGCGCCGATCTCCTCGAAACCGTGGCGCGCCGCCCCGAGCTCCTCCTCGGCGTGGGCATGCCGTCCCAGGCCGCTGGCGACGCGACCGGCGAGCCAGCGGCGGCGGAGCGGGAGCCGCGGATCTTCTTCGAAGTTCGGCCCGAGATCCGCCAGCAGCCGCTCCGCGCCGGCGAAGCCTCCCAGCTCGACCTCGCAGCTGACCAGGAGCTGACGCGCCTCCTCGAGCTCGCGGGACGGTGCCACCCGCCGCAACCGGCGGATGGCCTGGCGCACCGACCAGCGGGCCCGGCGGTAGTCACCGGCGTCGTGGGCCAGCTCCGCCTGTTGCAACAGGGTTCTTCCCAGATGCAGCTCGTCGCCGGCGGCGCGGTAGAGGCGCACCGCCCGGCCCAGCAGACGCTCGCTTTCGCCCAGGCTCATCTGCGACCGCCGCAGGGCCGCCTCGACGGCCAGGAGCCGCGCGCCGACCAGGGCCTCACCGGTGCCCTGACGCAGGTGACCGTCGGCCCGCACCAGGGCTCGCTCGGCACCGTCCGCCCGTCCCTCGCGCCGCCGGCAGTCGGCGACCTGAGCCCAGGCGAGGGCACGCGTGTCGGCCACCATGCCGCCGCCATAGACGGAGACCTCGAGACTGTCGCAGAGCTCCAGGACCAGCTCCGCCAGCCCAGCGCCCTCGGCGGGGTCGAGCACCGCGCGCCGCCCGCTCGCCTCGAGCAGCGCCCGAGCCAAGGCCAACGACCGGAAGCGCTCGCCGTTCTTGACCTGGAGCGAGCGGTGTGCCGGCGGCAGGCGCAGCAACTCGGCCAGCAACACGGAGGCTTCGCCGTGCTCGCGGGCGAACCGCGAGGCCCGCTCCGCGAGACGATGGGTCACTCGTTCGAGGACCTGGACGTAACCGTCTTCAGCGGGTGCCGAAAGGGCTTCCGCCCTCTCGCCGAAACCTCTCGCACCCACCGCCAGCAATCTTGCAAACCCGTTGATCGAATCCATGATGCTCCCACCCGTCCGCAAAGATCTGCGGGTCTCTCCCGAGAGCCCGCTTTCTCTAATAGTGTTCAAAGAAAGACGGAACGAGACATGCGCCGGGAGACAATTCACCAGAAAATGCGGCCTGAGGAGGGGAAGCCCTTTGCGCCCCAGGACAAAGGCAGAGGCTTCGCTTCGGCCGGAGCAGTGCTGAAGCGGGCGGTTGCGCCGGACCGAACATTAAATATGGATATGTCGATATGTTCGCAGACCCTCGACTTCTGGGGCAAGCGTCGGCAGGGTCTCGACCCGTCCTCGCGGGCGTCTCCTTCTGCGGGTAGACTCGACCTCCGAGCTGGACCGCAAGCTCGGCCGCGAGTCCGGTAGCCAAGACCTTGCGCCGCCACTCAATCTCCAGGGGGGGACACCGCCTTGACAGCTCTCGAGATCGCCGGCCTGCAAACCGACATCGTCTGGGAATCGCCGCGCCAGACCTTCCATCTGGTACGCCCGATGATCGAGCGGGCGACGGCCAGCGGCGCCCGGCTGGTGGTGCTTCCCGAGATGTTCGCCACGGGTTTCTCGATGGATGCGGAAACGGTCGCACCCCACGGCGAGACGGTGCGCGACTTCCTCGCCGAGACCGCGAAGAGGTCGGGAGTGTGGCTTGCCGGTGGCTACGCGGAAGCCGGATCGGGCGGCTCCAAACCCAAGAACGCCTGCTCGATCTTCGCGCCGGACGGTGAAGAGGCGCTGCGCTACCACAAGATCCACCCGTTCAGCCTGGCCGGCGAGCACCTGCACTTCGCCGGCGGTACCGAGCTGCCCTCGGTCACCATCGAAGGGGTGAGGGTGACGCCGCTGATCTGCTACGACCTGCGCTTCCCCGAGCCCTTCCGCATCGCCGCCGAGCGCACCGACCTCTTCCTGGTGGTGGCCAACTGGCCCGACGCGCGGATCGACGCCTGGTCGACGCTGCTCAAGGCCCGGGCCATCGAGAACCAGGCCTTCGTCCTGGGGGTCAACCGGGTGGGCGAAGGCGACGGCCTGGCGTACAGCGGCCGGTCGGCCCTCGTCGATCCCTCGGGTTACGAGGTCGCCACCGCCGCCCATCAACCGGCGGTGCTGCGGGCCTCGGTAGCACCGGCCGCCGTCCGTGCGCACCGGGAGCGCTTCAGCTTCTTAGCGGATCGACGCCCGGACGTCTACGGCGCCATGCCGTAGGCTCCCGCCCGTCCCCCTCGCTCCGGCTAAAGGGTGGTGAAAAACCACCTCCTCCCGAGCCGCCGTCTCGTCGCGCAGTCGTTCCAAGAAGTCACGAAGCTCGCTCAAACCACCGGGCCTCACGGCGCCGATGGCGCGGAGCAGCTCCGCGTGCGCCCCCGCCCCCTGTCCTCCGACGATCAAGGTCCGCTGGCTGCCCAGGAGCCGCCGCAGGCGCCGGAGCTCGTCCTCGAAGGCGCCGTCGGCCCGCTGCGTCAGGCTCAGGGCGATGACGTCGTACTCGGTTTCGAGCACTTCCATGGCGATGTCGTCGATGGCCACGTCGGCGCCCAGATAGCTGACCTGCCAGCCCTCCGCGGCGGCGGTGGCGGCCACGAGGAGCGCGCCGAGCTCGTGCTGCTGCCCTGCCGGCGCCGCCACCACCAGACCCGGCGCCGTCGGTGCCGCGACGTAGGCCCGTCGCAGGCTGCCGACGCAGGAGCGGACGAGCGAGGTGGCGAAGCGCTCATGGGTATCGCGGGCGTCGCCATGGTCCCAGAGCTCACCGATCTGCGCCAGCAGGGGAACCAGGACGTCGTCCATGGCGCGATGCCAACCGAGCTGGACCACGGCGAGCTCGAGCTGGCGCTGGAAGGCCCCGACGTCGAGGCGCTCGACCGCTTCGAGACAGCGCTGGAGCAGGATCGACAGCCGCGACAGGGGCTCGGAGGGCAGCTGCGGACGGGGTGCGTCGCTGAGCCGCGCGCGGTCTTGGTGGACCAGGTCGACGAGCTCCTCGTCGCTGAGGTGCGCCACCTTGGAGATCGAACGGCCGACCCGGGTCACCTCGCGGAGCAGCTTGAGGCGCCCGATGTCCTGATCGGTGAAGGTCCGCTGATTGCCGACGGTTCGGTCGGGAGTGACCGCCCGGTAGCGCCGTTCCCAGGCCCGGATCACGTCAGGCGTCAGCCCGGTGAGCTCACAGGCGGCGCCCATGGAGTGCTTGCCCGCTGCATTGAAGTCGTCGTTCATGACACGACTGTACCGACCCGCGATCCATGGTGTCAAGAAATTCTCCTGATATTTCTGGACAAGAAATCCGGCTTCACGGAACTTCCTAGGCGAAATACCTGGAGAAATCGACGAAAACTGGACAGACTAGGTCCAAAGGCAGAGCGCTGCCCCCGGTGGTCGGGGACACACCGAAGGCGAGCCGGGACCGCCCCAGGGCGGGGCGGTCAGCTGCGGTGGGACTTGTGGTCGCGGAAGTCGTAGGGCCGTCGCGTGACGACCAGGAGGTCGCCACGGCAACGATGTCGGCGATAGCCGAGCAGGTGGAAGATCTGGAGCGAGTACCAGCGTGCCACGTTGCGGTCGATGTGCAGCGTCTGCGGATCCGCGGGATCGCGGTCGAC
>JAGQSE010000510.1 GCA_020439725.1 Acidobacteriota bacterium | reverse complement strand
TATCGCCGCGCCACCGACATCCTGACCACCCACCGTGCCGTGCTCGATGAGCTGGCCCGCCGTCTCCTCGAGCATGAGACCCTGGACGGCAGCCAGGTCTACCAGCTGATCCAGGAGATGACCGGGGAGGATCGGATGCCGATCCTGCCCGCGCTGCCGGTGATGATCGAGCCCGAGAAGCCCGAACCGCGGGCCACCAACGGCGAGATGCGTGCCGCGAGCTCCGATGGCAAAGCCGACGAGGCGGACGCGGGCGGCTCGCCGGAGCCGGTGGCCGATGCGCCGCCGGCCTCGGAGCAGCCGGAGGAAGCCGAGGCGGTACGCACCCACCGGGAGGGTCAGGCCTCGACCCGGCTGGCCCGTGGCGAGGAGCGGGGATGACCTCGGCCCTGCGCCCGAGCCTTCGAGCCCGGCGCGGTCGCACGACGCCATCGGCCGATCCCAGCAAGCGGAGCCATCCCCCCGGGGGAGGGCGTTCCCGACCGTGAGGCCCGCCCGCCGCTCCGGCGTCCTGCCCATCGAGCGCACCCTGCGGCTGCCCCGCGGCCGGCGTTGGCGGCTGGGCCGCAAACCCCAGGTGATGGGGATTCTCAACATCACTCCCGACTCCTTCAGCGACGGGGGTCTGTGGCTCGAGCGAGACCGGGCGGTGCTCCACGGTCTCGAGATGCTCGACGAGGGTGCCGACCTTCTCGATCTGGGCGCCGAGTCGACGCGGCCCGGTGGCGGCGTCTATGGCGACGGTGCCGCTACCGTGCCACCGGAGGAAGAGATCGCTCGCCTGCTGCCGGTGCTCGACGAGCTGCGGCGGCGTACCGAACGGCCGCTGTCGGTGGACACCCGTAAGGGCGCGGTGGCACGCGCCGCCCTCGCCGCCGGCGCCGACCTGATCAACGACGTCAGCCTGCTGTCGGACCCCGAGCTGGCGGACTGCGTCGCCGAGGCGGGCTGCCCGCTGATCCTGATGCACAGCCGTGGCGAGACCGCCTCGATGCAGCAGGGCATCCGTTTCGAAGACCTCCTCGGAGAGGTCGCCGCCGAGCTCGGTGACGCGGTGGACCGCGCGGTGGCCGCCGGTGTCGAGCGATCGCAAATCCTGGTGGACCCGGGGATCGGTTTCGGCAAGACCTACGACCAGAACCTGGAGCTGCTGCACCACGCCGACGCCTTCGCGCGGTCCCTCGAGCTACCGGTGGTCCTGGGGGCGAGCCGCAAGAGCTTCATCGGCCACGTCACCGCGGACGATGGCGCCCCCCCGGACCCGCCCCGGGACCGGCTCGCCGGCAGCCTCGCCGCGGTCGCCTGGGCGAGCTCGACCGGGGCCGCCGTGGTGCGCGTCCACGACGTCGCGGACACCGTGCGCTTTCTCAAGGTCTGGCACGCCATCGAGGGCTCGGGGGCTCCGCGATGACCTTTTCGGACTTCTGGGCACAGGTGACGCTGTGGGACGCCGTCGACATCCTCATCGTCGCGGTGCTGATCTACAACCTGCTGCTCCTGGTGCGCCGCACCCGCGCGGTGCAGATGCTCCTCGGCCTCGCCTTCCTGGTCGTCCTCTTTGGCATCGCCGAGGTCGCCGACCTGCCGGCGCTCAAGACCCTCCTGGGCAACCTGCCCATCCTTCTGCCGGTAGCGGTGATCGTGCTTTTCCAGTCGGAGATCCGCCGCGCCCTGGCGAGCGTCGGCCGCAATCCCTTCTGGGGGATGAGCAAGCAGGAGAACGTCGCCCCCACCTTCGACGAGATCGTGGTCGCGGCCACGACGCTGGCCTCGCGGAGGATCGGTGCGCTCATCGTCTTCGAGCGCGAGGAAGGGTTGCGCAACTACGTCGAGAACGGCATCGAGCTCGACGCCCGGTTGTCCTACGACCTGCTGATCACCATCTTCCTGCCCAAGGGACCACTCCACGACGGCGCCGTCGTGCTCCAGGACGACCGCATCGCCGCCGCCGCGTGCTTCCTGCCGTTGACCCCCAACGCCGAGTTGTCGAAGGAGTACGGGACCCGCCACCGCGCCGCCCTGGGCATTTCCGAAGAGACCGACGCGGTGGCGCTGGTGGTTTCCGAGGAGAGCGGCCGGATCTCGGTGGCGGTGGACGGCAAGATGATCCCCGATCTCGACTCGAAGAGCCTGCGCAACGAGCTCTACTTCCACCTGGTGACCAGCCTCTACCCGCAGGGCCGGAGACGCGTGGCGTGAAGGAGAAGACCCAGCGCTGGCTGCTCCAGCTGGTCTCGGTGGTGCTCGCCGCATCGATCTGGCTCGCCGTTTCGGTCGAGCGCCTGGGGAGCCTCAGCCAGCGGGTGGTGAGCGCGTCGGTGACCTACAACTACCCCGAACACCTGGTGCTCCTCGACCCGCTGCCCAGCGTCGACATCCGCGTCAAGGGCAAGGAGAGCGCGGTCACCACGCTCAACCCGCTGATGGTCGGCCTGGTGCTCGACGTGCGGCAGGCGGCGGTCGGTGACACCGAGGTCCAGGTGGGGCCCGAGAACGTCTTCCTGCCCGAAGACCTCGAGGTCGTGTCGATCACGCCGTCGACGATCCCGCTCAAGTTCGACCTCATCGACACCGTCGAGCGTCCGGTGCGTGTCGAGCTGCGCGGCGAGCCGGCGGCGGGGGCCCAACTCCTCGAATGGCGAGTCGTTCCCGACCAGGTCAAGGTCAGCGGTCCGAAGACGATCCTCGCCCAGGTGTCGCACCTCGAGACCGAGCCCGTCGACCTCGATGGGCACGCGTTGAGCTTCGAAGAACCCGTCTCGGTCAGGCCTCCCAACCCCTTGCTGTCCACCGACCCGGTGCGGGTCCAGGTCAACGTCGAGCTCCAACCTCCGCCGAGCCCCACCGCCAACCTACGACCCATCGACGGCTGAGCCCCACCCGAGGCTGTGCCCGCCGCGGCGGCGCAGGTCGTGGCGTCGTCTGCGCGAACCTCCCGAACTTCCGGATCCAAAAGCCCATGACCAGCCCCAAACCCTCACCCCGTCTCTTCGGCACCGACGGTATCCGCGGCGCCTTTGGCGAAGCGCCCCTGGACCGTGCCACCGTCACCGCCGTCGGCTATCGGCTGGCGCAGATGCTCGGTGCCGGCGGTGAGGGGCCGTCGCTGATCCTCGGTGGCGACACCCGCGACAGCACTCCCGAGATCTGCGCCTGGCTGGCGGCAGGGCTCGAGGCCGGCGGTGGCGAGGCCCGGTTTCTGGGCGTCGTCCCGACCCCGGCCATCGCCCTCCTGGTCCGCCGCCATGGCGCCGATGCCGGCATCGCGGTCTCCGCCAGCCACAACCCCTGGCCCGACAACGGCATCAAGCTGGTGAGCCGCGACGGCTTCAAGTGGAGCCGTGCCGACGAGGCCGAGCTCGAGGCTGGGCTCGAGGCGGCTCGGGAGCACCTGGCCTCCCTTGCCCCGTCGGCCAGCGCTCGGGCGCTGACCTCGGATCCGAGCGGAGCCACCGAGTACCTCGACCTCCTGGCCGCCACCGTTCCCGGAGAGCGCCCCCTGGCCGGGTTGCGGGTGCTCCTCGACACCGCCCACGGTGCCGCCTCGGCCTACGCTGCGCCGCTCTTCGAACGGCTCGGCGCCGCGGCGACGGTCCTCTTCGACAGCCCCGACGGCCGCAACATCAACCGCGGCTGCGGGTCCACCGAGCCCCAGGCGCTCGCCCGGGCGATGACCGAGGGGGACTATCACCTGGGCATCGCCTTCGACGGCGACGCCGATCGCGCCCTCCTGGTCGACGAGACCGGTGAGGTCCGCGACGGCGACGCGATGCTCTACCTGTGGGCCAGCCGGCTGGCGGCCACGGGCCGCCTCGAGCCGCCCAAGATCGTCGCCACCACCATGTCCAACCTGGGCCTCGAGCGCGCCCTGGCGCGCCACGGCGTCGGGCTCGAACGTTGCGACGTCGGCGACCGGGAGGTCGTCGAGACGCTTCGGCGCGAAGGCCTGCGGCTGGGTGGCGAGCAGAGCGGCCACCTGGTCGACCTCGAGCTCAGCTCGACCGGCGACGGCCTGCTGACCGCGATCCAGCTGGCGGCGCTCGTTGCTGCCAACGGTGAGCCCCTCAGCAGGCAGCTCGAAGGCTTCCGGCGCTACCCGCAGGTGCTGACCAACGTCCGGGTGCGGGAAAAGCAAGACCTGGCGAGCCTGTCCGGCGTGGTGGCGGCGCGGCAGCGGGTCGAGGCCCGGCTCGGCGACGACGGCCGGTTGGTGCTCCGCTACAGCGGCACCGAGCCGCTGGCCCGGGTGATGATCGAGGGTCCCGAGCAGACCCTCGTCGACGAGCTGGCCGAGGACCTGGCCGGCGCCATCCGTTCCGCGATCGGCGCCTGACCCGAGCGATCCTCGAAGCTGCTAGCGCTCGATCTCGAGCTCGGGCAAGGCCGCTGCGTCGTCTTCCGGCTGGCGGTGAATGATCACCGTGGTCTCGATGGGCAGGAGCGTGCGGTGTCGCCGCTCGCCGAAGGCCAGGTTGACCTCGTAGTAGCCGTGGGGGTCGATGCGTAGGAGCACCCCGCGGGTCCCCTTGAGACCCAGGATCCCGTTGTGGATCATCACATCCGCCGGCAGCTCCATGCTCACTCCTCCAGGAAGCCCTGGTCCTTGTACTCCTTGAGCTTGCGCTGCAAGGTGCGCAGCCCGATCCCCAGAAGCTTGGCCGCGTCGGCGCGGTGGCCGTTGGTCCGGCCGAGGGTTTCGAGGATCGCCTGGCGCTCGATCTCGTCCATGGTGCGGGGCTCGCCGTGGGTCGGCTGTACCGGCAGCTCGGGCATCGGCGCCCCGCTCGACTCGCGGACCTCCGCGGGCAGGTCCTCGAGGCCGATCTGCTCCCCCTGCTGGAAGATGACGGCGCTCTCGATGACGTTGCGCAGCTCGCGCACGTTGCCGGGCCAGGAGTAGCGCATCAGCGCGCCGAGGGCCTCCTTGGAAAGCGGCTTGACCGGCTTGCCATGGTCCTCGAAGAACTCTCGCAGGAAGTGCTCGGCGAGGAGCGGGATGTCGTCGGGTCGCTCGCGGAGCGGCGGGATGCGAAGCGTCACCACCTTGAGCCGGTAGTAAAGGTCCTGGCGGAAGCGGCCCTCGGCGACCTCCTTCTCGAGGTCGCGGTTGGTGGCGGCGATGAGCCGGAAATCGACGTCGATGAGCTCGCTGCCGCCGACGCGCATGATCTGCCGCTCCTCGAGGACGCGCAGGAGCTTGACCTGGAGCTCTGGGATCAGCTCGCTGATCTCGTCGAGGAAGAGGCTCCCCTTGTGCGCCAGCTCGAACTTGCCGATCTTCCGCGTCACGGCGCCGGTGAAGGCACCGCGCTCATGACCGAAGAGCTCGCTCTCGAGGATGTCGTGGGGAATGGCACCGCAGTTGATGGCGAGAAAGCGTTCGTCGCGCCGCGGGCTGGCGCGGTGCAACGCGGTGGCGACCAGCTCCTTGCCGGTGCCGCTCTCGCCGATGATCAGCACGCTCGAGCGCGTCGGAGCGACCATGCGGATCTGCTCGAAGAGCCTCTCCATGCCGGCGGACGAGCCGACGATGCTCTCGAAGCCATACTTCTTGTCGAGCATCGACCGGAGGTTCGTGACCTCCTCCTTGAGCTGCTTGCGCTCCATCAGGTTCTGCACCCTCTGGCGCAGCTCGTAGAGCTCCACCGGCTTGGTCAGGTAATCGTCCGCCCCGACCCGCATCGCCTCGACGGCGGACTCGATGGACCCGAAGCCGGTGACCAGGATCACGCCCAGGTCGTACTCGCGCTCGCGGACCTCGCTCAAGAAGCCCAAGCCGTCCATCCCCGGCATCTTTAGGTCGCAAACCACCACCCGCACGCCGTCGACGTTTTCGAGGTACTCGAGCGCCTTGCGCGCATCGTCGAAGGTCCGCACCTCGAGCCCCGCCCGCTCGATGGCGATCGCCATCGACTCGCGAGACCCCGTCTCGTCGTCGATCACCAGCACCTGCGGTCGCTCAGCCATGGCGGGCCATTTTGGCACAACGAGGTGGGGCGGGTCGAGATGGGAGTTGTGCGCGGAATCTCTCGCCACGGGTGGTACCACTCCACCGACACCGAGACCCGCAGAGCTCGCAGCCTCCGCGGACTCGGCACGCTACACTTCCCCCGGTGCCAAAGCCCCAGCTGGACCTCCGTGGGACGAGCTCCCAGGCCGACGAGACCCTCGAGGGGGTGCTCGAGAAGGTGGTGTTCGCCAATCCGGAGAACGGCTGGAGCGTCCTCAAGCTGTCGGTGCCGGGGAAGCGCGGCGCGGTCACTGCGGTGGGAAACGTCGCCGGGGTGCAGCCGGGGGAGAACCTGCGGCTGGCAGGGCATTGGGAGGAGGACCGCAAGTGGGGAAAGCGCTTTCGGGCGAGCTCCTTCCGCACCGTGCGGCCGGCGACGGCGGAGGGCATCGAGCGCTATCTCGGCTCGGGGCTGATCCGCGGCATCGGCAAGAAGATGGCCGAGCGGCTGGTCGAAGCCTTCGGCGTCGGCACGCTCGAGGTCATCGAGAGCCACCCGGAGCGCCTCCGCCAGGTCGAGGGCATCGGTCCCAAGCGCAGCCGGCAGATCCTCGAGGCCTGGGAGGAGCAGCGGCACATCCAGCGCGTCATGGTCTTCCTCCAGAGCCACGGCATTTCGACCGGTCACGCGGTACGCATCTTCAAGACCTATGGCGCCGAGGCCGAGGAAAGGGTCACGGAAAACCCTTACCGCCTGGCCGAGGACATCTTCGGCATCGGGTTCAAGAGCGCCGACCAGATCGCCGAGCACCTGGGCATCTCCCGCGACTCACCGCGACGGGTCGAGGCGGGGATCCTCCACGTGCTCCGTCAAGCGGCGGACAATGGGCATGTCTACTTGCCCCACGGCAAGCTGCTGGCGGCCACCGTCGAGCTCCTCGAGATCGACGAGACGCTCATCGACGAGGGCATCCGCTCGCTGGTGAGCGAGCAGCGGCTGATCGCCGAGGAGGTCGACGACAGCGCCGAGGCTGCGTTCTTCACCCCCGCGCTCCACGATGCCGAGGTCGAGCTCGCCGCGGCGCTCGGGGCTCTGCTGGGCGCGTCCTCGAAGCTGCCCGAGATCGAGGCGCCGCGGGCCATCGAGTGGTTCGAAGCCCGTGAGGACCTGGAGCTCGCCGGTCAGCAACGCGAGGCGATCACCCAAGGGCTGGCCCGGCCGGTGCTGGTGATCACCGGTGGACCGGGCACCGGCAAGACGACGTTGCTCCGAGGGCTGGTCGAGATCCTCCAGGCGAAGAAGGCACGCATCCTGCTCGCGGCCCCCACCGGCCGGGCGGCACGCCGTCTCGCCGAGGCCACCGGTCGCGACGCGCGCACGGTGCATCGGCTGCTCGAGTTCGATCCCCGCTCGCGGACCTTCGCCCGCGGTCTCGACCTGCCCCTCGACGGCGACCTGGTGATCGTCGACGAGGCCTCGATGCTCGACCTGGCGCTGGCCCGGTCGCTGGTGGAAGCGGTACCGCCGGGGGC
>JAGQSE010000509.1 GCA_020439725.1 Acidobacteriota bacterium | reverse complement strand
GCGGTCGAAGCGGAGCAAGCGCGCCGCGAGGCACAAACGGCGGAGACCGACCTGGCCGAGGCGCGAAGCCTCTTGACCCGCGGCGAGATCGAGCCAGCCGCCAGCCGACTGCGGAGCGCCCTCGCCTCGAATCTGCTGTCACCGTCGTCCAAGACCGAAGCACAGCGGCTCCTCGACCGGGCTCAGGCACTTCTGACCACCTCCGTCGCCGCCGAGCAGCGGAGCCGGCAGGTCGCGGACGCCCTGGCCGAGGCGCGGCGTCTCGAGACGGCCGGACGGCCCGCCGCCGCGCTCGAGAAGCTCGAGGTGGTGTTCGCCCTGGCGTCTGCCGACACCGACGAGCCGGCGTTGGCCGATGCGCGAGCCCTCCGGGAGCGTCTTCTCGCGGCGCGCCAGGCGACGGAACAGGACCAGCTTCTCTCCGACGCCCTGACCCGCGCCGCCGCCGAGCTCGCCGCCGGGCGCTTCGAAGAGGCGCTGGCCGCCGCCAACCGCGCGCTGGCCCTCGATCGTGGCAACCCCCGTGCTCTCGACGTGGTGCGCCGGGCCTACGCCGAGATCAGCGCGCGAGTCCTGGGAGGGGCCACCGAGGAGAACCTGCCGCCGGCGATCCGCTTCGCCGACCTGCGCGAGGAGGTGGACGGCGAGCGCGTCGAGGTCACCCAGGACCCGCGCTTCCGCCTGACCGGTGTGGTCATCGACGCCTCGGCGGTGACGGTATCGCTGGCGGACGACGACGGCCGGCCGGTGGCGGTCGAGACTTCGAGCCAGGCGCTCGGCGGTACGGTGATCACCGAATTCCGCGCGGCCCGCCGTCTGGCGCCGGGCTCGACGGTCCTCACCCTCGCGGCCACCGACACCGGTGGCCTGACCTCGCGGAGTGAGTACCGCGTGCGCTACGACCGCCCCTGGTCGCGCTCGCCCTGGCCCGCACTGAGCGCGGCGGGCCTCTCCGCGTTGGTCTTGGGGTTGGTACTCGTCGAGCGTTGGCGTCGCCGCCGGAACCGCCTGCGGCGCCGGTTCAATCCGTTCATCGCCGGAGGCCCGGTCTTCGACGAGGAGCTTTTCTTCGGTCGCGAGCCGCTGGTGCAGCGCATCCTCCAGACCGTCCACAACAACAGCCTGCTACTCCACGGCGAGCGGCGGATCGGCAAGACCAGCCTGCTACACCAGGTCGAGCGGCGGCTCCTGGCTCTAGACGACCCGGAGTACGACTTTTTGCCGGTCTACATCGATCTCCAGGGCACCCCCGAAGCCCTCTTCTTCGCCACGCTCGCGGACCAGATCCACGAGACCCTCGGTCCCCGGCTCGCGGACCCGGACCGGACGCCCGCTCATGATCGCGCCGGCTACACGCACCACGACCTGGTACGCGAGCTCGGCCGCTGGCTCAAGACCCTGGGCGCGGGCTCCCGGAAACAGGTCAAGTTGGTCCTCCTCATCGACGAGGTCGACGAGCTCAACCACTACGATCCCCGGGTCAACCAGAGCCTCCGCAGCCTGTTCATGAAGCGGTTCGCCGAGCACCTGGCGGCGGTGGTCGCCGGCGTC
Organism: Acidobacteriota bacterium; assembly: GCA_020439725.1. Classification (GTDB taxonomy): domain Bacteria; phylum Acidobacteriota; class Thermoanaerobaculia; order Multivoradales; family JAHZIX01; genus JAGQSE01. The sequence continues at coordinate 1,156 of JAGQSE010000509.1, read as the reverse complement.
GGCATCCGCCGGGAGTGGGAGAAGGAAGGCAGCCCTTGGTACAACTTCTTCGAGGAGATCCACGTCGACGCGATTCCCGAGGCCGAGGCGCTGCGCCTGGTCCAGGAGCCGATCCGCGGCACCTTCCGTGTCGAGCCCGAGGCCGCGCGGCGTATCGTCGAGGCCAGCGCCGGCAAGCCCTTCCTGATCCAGCGCCGCTGTCTCGCGCTGGTCCAGCGGCTCCACGAGACGCGCCGACGCACCGCCACCCTCGCCGATGTCGAGGCCGTGCTCGGGACGGACGTGGGTGAGGTCCCCGAGCCGTGAGCGCTGCCGGGGGTATTCCCTACGTCATCGGCCAGTGGGTCCGCGGGTCGCGCTTCTATGGCCGGCGCCTACTCCTCGAGAGGGTCCTCGCCGGCGGCTGGCACTGGGTCGCGGGGCTCCGCCGGGTGGGCAAGACGTCGCTGCTCAAGCAGCTCGAGCTGCTGGCGGAAACGGGGACTCCACGGACCGTCCCTCTGTTCTGGGACCTGCAGGGCGTCGACGGACCCGGCGAGCTCGCGCTCACCTTCGCCGATGCCCTGCTCGATGCCGAGGAGCTCCTCGCCGCGGCGGGGGTCGGCATCGAAACCCTCGACACGGCCGCTCTCGGCGCGGAGTCCGTCGATCCTCCGCCCCTGCTGCCGATCCTCGATCGGTTGGTCGCAGCGGCGAAGACAGCGAAGATCGAGCTACTCCTGCTGGTCGACGAGGCCGACGAGCTCCTGGTGGTCGAGCGCCAGAATCCCGGGTTCGTGGAGCGGCTGTGGCGGGCTCTCGCGGAGGCGGGCGGGCTGCGCGTGGTTCTCGCCACCGCCTTGCCGCTGGCCGACCAGGCCGCCGCGGGGGCACCCGAAGCGGCGTGGATCCGGATCTTTGGCGAACCCCTCCACCTCGGTGTCCTAGAGCCCGAGGAGGCCCGCTCCCTCCTCCGCCAGGACCACCGACTCGTGTCCTCCCGCCCGGAGTGGAGCGAGGCCGAGGTCGAGACCCTTCGCACCTCCTGCGGTGACCACCCGATGCTTCTCCAGCTCGCCGCCAAGCGAGGCCTCGAGCTGGGCAGCGCCGAGGCGGCTCGCGCTCACCTCGTCACCGATCGCTCCGTCGACCACCTCTTCGCCGTCGACCTCGAGCT
>JAGQSE010000508.1:5605-7003 GCA_020439725.1 Acidobacteriota bacterium | reverse complement strand
CCGCTCGGCACCAGCCAGGGAGATGGCCGGCTCGAGGTCCTCGGTCTCGACCCGCTCGAGCCTCGCTTCGACGCCGCCGAACCTCAGCGCGGTGACCAGCGAAACCGGGGTCGGACCCGAGATGCGGCGGCCGCCGACCCACGTACCGTTGCTCGAGCCCAGGTCTTCGACGAGGAGCTCCTCGCCATCGAGGAGCAGCTTCGCATGGCGTCGCGAGACGCTGGGATGGGTCACCTGGAGCTCGATACCCGTCTCCGGGTTGCCCGAGCCGAGGATCGACTCGCCTTCGCGCAGGGTCAGGCGCAGGGGGCGAGGCGCGAGGTCGACCAGCAGTCGCAGCGGCATCTTGTAGATCGGTTGGAATCCGGAGGTCACCTTAACACGCCTTCTCGCCGGTGAGAGGGCACCCTTCCCAGTCTTGAGAAACCGCCCGGGAGGCCGGCGGGGCGGGCCCGCATCTCCTTGAAGGGGGAGCTGCCGAGTCGCTCCAATGCTGAATCGGCGACCTGCTCTTAGTCGTTGATTCCAGGTCGTTTGGAGGCGAAGTCTTGGCAGTTTCGCGAGCCATCGCCGAGCGTCGAGCCCGTTCCACGACGAGGTGCCGGCGGCGGGTCGCCTGGCGCCGCCGTTGCACTCTGGGTCGGCGAGACCGGGGGCGAGACGCCTCGACCCCATCACAGGACCCCGCACCTTCGCGGGCCGACTTCGAAGGAACCATCGCATGTATCGATCGACACGGACCCTCTCGCTCACACGGCTCTCGTCTGTCCTCCTTCTTGCCCTGCTTCCCTTCGGTGGTGCGGCCACCGCCGATGAGGGGCGCGAGGAGCTGATCACCGAACGCACCGAATTCTCGAAGACATACCTCGAGAGCGACGGCTCACGGACGCTCCACCTGGGGGCCGAGCCGCTCCATTTCGAGGTGCCCGGTGGCTTCGAGGTCATCGATCCGACGCTGGTCGAGGACCACGGCTGGCGCAACGACAGCAACTCGTTCCCGACCCGGCTCCCCGAATCGCTGGGCGACGGCGAGCGGATCGAGCTGGGTACCGAGCTAGGCGTCCGCTGGCGTCCCGCCGCCCTCGTGGCCCGGCTCCATTCGGGGGCCGAGGTGCTCCTCGCCGAGCCGTCACCGAGCTGGGGTGCTCCGTCGGAGGAGATCGCCAACGCCGTCCTCTATCCGGATCTCTACCCAGGGGTCGGGCTCCTCGTCGAGGTACGCCGCGGCTCCTTGAACCTCGAGCTCCGGTTCACGGGCTGGCAGCTACCGGTGGCGCCGGAGCAGATCGAGACGGTCTTCCTCGACGCCGAGCTCGATGTCGACGGGCCGTTCCTCGGCGCCGTCGAAGCACGGGTCCAAGGGGGTGAAAGCGTCGACGAGGTGCCGCTCTACTTCGG
>JAGQSE010000508.1:0-5553 GCA_020439725.1 Acidobacteriota bacterium | reverse complement strand
CCGGTTCCGGGACGCCTTGACCGTCGGCGGTGGGGTCCAGGGTCCGGCGGAGTGGCACTCCAACCTCGGTACCTGGCTCGCTTCTGGAGTCCTTCGGCATTCGCTCCGCGCCGACTCGCTCCATCTCGGCGAGGTGGCCGTCGGCGGCGGCAGCGCCGCTCTCACCGCGTCGTTCCGGTTCACCGGCCGGGCGGACGCCGACCGCTGGCGCTACTTCTCACCCGAGCTCGACCCGACCAAGGATCCGCTGGGTACCGAGCAGACCGGGGTGATGACCGTGCTGCTCCGCGACCAGCTTCTCGGCAAGCGCCTCGAGATCTGGCGCAACCGGCTTCTCGCCGCCAAGGGCGACGGCGTGATCTATCGCGCCCTGGCCGCCTTCCGCGGCCTGGGTGCCCTGCGCCAGGAGCTCGACGCTCTGGGCAGCTGGGAGATCGACGGCGTCTGGCTCGGGTACCGCAACGGTGTCGGGCTGCCGCCCAAGGTGACGGCGGTGGCGCCGGAGAACGTCGTCGCCTACCGGGCGACTCACTACGTCAGCCGCGAGGATCTCCAGGTCGACGTCCTGTGGCAGGACATGCTCGAGCGCTCGTACTCGAAGGTCGACGTCGCCATCCCCGGTGGCAGCCTCGCCCTCGGTTCCTGGGAACCCGCCGCCGGAACCGGCGCCGAGACCCGCGTCGTCGACGGCAAGACCTTCTTCTTCGGTCCCCTCCACGAGGTCGCCGGCGGCGGCACCGGGGCTCCCTTCGCCGACGCGGACCTCGACTCGTGGCTACGGCTGGGGACGGACACCTTCCCGGTCACCCTGGCCATGGCCCACGACAGCGCCCCCTGCGTGCCCTGCACGGACGCGCACCCGGACCCGGCGGTCCAGGCGCTGGCCGGCGACTACCGGGTCGGCGCCAACTTCGCGGATCTCCGCCTCGAGATTCGGGTGAGGGCCGGTGTAACCGGTGAGGCTTCGATCGCCGCGACCCCGGTGGGCGGTCACGACGCGAAGCTCACACCCGGTGGGACTCTCGACTGGGATCTCGAGCTCACCGCGCTCTCGGGCGCCGCCGGTTCGGTCCGGCTCTTCGAGCACGCCTTCGAGACCACGAGCGGGGTCGAGGTGTCGTTTCGCGATCCGGCCAACCCTTCACAGGTGATCGCCAACCCCGAGCTGACGGCGGTGGGGCAGACGGTGCGGCTTCGTGCCGAGTGGTGTCGCGGATCCGCCGCGCTCTATGGCACGAACCGCGAGCTGGTGGTCGACGCGTTTCTGCCCGGTCTGCGGCGCACCTCGTCGAGCGCGGTGTCGATCACCATCGACTTCGAGGCGCCCAGCGGCCAGGTGACGGTGACGCCCTGGTCGACCCAGTTCACCAACGCCGACCCCAACGCCGGCTGGCTGGCCACGGCGACGCTCGCCACCGCCGGTGCCGAGGGAACTGCGGGGCTGCGGCCGATGCTGCGCTGGGTCAGTGGTCCCTCCCGCACGCTGGTGGCGGGGCAGCACTACCTCGTCACCCCGGCTCTCGCGCTGCCGGGACAGGACGCGGAGGTCCTGGTCTATCCCGATCAGCTGCTTCCCGGCGCCTACGAGGTCGACCTCGTGCCGTGTTTGCTCCCCGCCGGTCTCGCCACCTCGCTGGTCTGCGGTGCGGCGGAGCGGTTGGCGTTCACGGTGACCGAGGCGCAGCCGGTGGATCCCAAGCCGGAGATCGATCTGGTCAGTCCGTGGAGTCTCGACAGCCCGAGCGGCGGCCCGGTCACGGTCTCGCTCTTCGGACGCTACCTCGGGGATTCGGCCACCACCACGGTCAGCATCCCGCAGATCCTGACCAACGCCGCCCCCGAGCCGGGGCCATCGGGGACCAAGGTCAACGTCGTCGCCGAGATCTCCTCGGCCGGTCTCTGCGGGCCGCGCCAGGGAACGCTGACCACTCCCGCGGGCAGCACTGGCTTCACCTTCAACGTCACGGCGCCTTTCCAGGACGCCCCGAATCACTTCGTCGTCGAGGCGGAGGCCGGTGACCTCCAGGGGCTCGCCGTGGTGAGCTCCACCGAGGCCTCCGGCGGCCAGGCGGTGGCCATCGCGAGCTCCGGAGCACCGGGTGAGCTGCGGCTCCGTTTCCAGGTGCCCGCGACCTCGAGCACCTACCAGCTCTACGCCCTCTACGGCACGCCCGAGGACAACGCCGTTCGTACCGACCTCGACATCACCTCGGGTGGAGCGACGGTGGCGAGCTACAAGATCGCCCTGCCCAAGGTTCCCGCCGGGACCTTCTCGCTGGCGTCGCTCTACGATTCGAACCAGGCCGCACCGCCGACCTTGCTCAGCCTCGAGGCGGGCAAGACCTACGAGCTGCGGATCGCCTCGCGGCCGGGGCAGCGCTACCCGATCCTCGACCTGCTGGTGCTGAGCGACGGAGCGTTGCCGCCGACGCTCACCGAGCTCTGCCGTTAGGGGTATCAGGTCGCCCGCTTCGCGGGATCGGGATCCGTCGTCCGGGGAGACCCTTCGAGGAGTGGCGCCAGCCGCGGTCCGAGGAGTGGATTGATCTCGACGGCACGGCGGAGGTCGGTTTCGGCGGAGCGGGCGAGGTCGGTCTCGTCGCCCTCCTCACTCAATGCCCGGCGCAGCCGGCCGCGCAGGGCGAGGAGGGTGGCGTCCTCGGGGTTGAGGTCGAGAGCCGGGGCGAGGCGCTCGAGGCCCTGGCGGAGAAGCTGCCGTCGCGTCTCGGCCCGCGCCGGTCGCGCCCGGTCGAGAGCGAGCTCGGCGGCGACCCGGGCGGCGTCGGCGTCCTTCGGGTTCTGCTCGAGCGCCTGGGCCACGGCGGTTTCGGCCACGCTCCAAGACGACGCCGCTTGGGATGGTTCGAGGCGTGCTGACAGCACCGCGATCTCCGCCCGGGCAGTGAGCCCCGCCGCCTGGTTGGGTGCGACGGCAAGAGCCATGTCGACGTGCTCCGCGGCGTCGGCCAGCGCCTCCCGGGCGGAACCCTGCCCTCGATCCAAGGCGTGACGTGCCGCGAGGATCTCGACGCCGGCGAGCTCCGCGTGGGCTCCCGGCTGGCGCGGATTGAGCTCCAGGGCGTGGCGGTAGTGCTCTCGGGCTCGCTCGAGCTCGGGCCGCGGGTCGCCTCCGGCGAGCCTTTGGTAGCTGGCGAGGACCATCTCGACGCGTGCGAGATTCATGTGGGGCTGGTAGGCCCTGGGCACCAGACGCACCACCTCGGCCAGCGCCGGCCCGGCCGGCGCCAGGACGGCGGCGGGGTCCTGACCCCGCGACACGAGATAACGCGCCTGATAGATCGCGGTCAGCGCGAGGTTGTTGAAGGCAGGGCCGTACTCGGGATTGATCTCCTGGGTCCTGCGGAAGCTGCGGTCGGCCTCGTCGAGATCCGTCCGTGGGTCCTCGCCACGCTCGAGGGTTTCGAGGCCGCGATCGCTCAGCGTCACTCCCAAGTTGTTCCACGCCACCGCGTTCTCCGGGTTGATCGCCACCGCCCGGCGCAACGCGTCCGCCGACTTCAACAGGCTGGGCCGCGCATCGAGGCCGTTCTTCGCCCGATGGCGGGCTTCCACCGAGTAGGCCCGGCCGAGGTTGTTGAAGGCGTAGCCGTACTCCGGGTCGAGGGCGACGGCGCGATCGAGGGCGCTGACCGCCGCCGCGAGGCTCGGTGCAGGATCTTCGCCGGTGGAGGACTCGTAGTTGGCCCGGCGGATCGCGATGATTCCCTGGAGGTTGAGCAACCGCACCGGGTCGAGGGCGACCTCCGCGCCCCGTCGAGCGGCCTCGAGGGCCAGGTCGTAGTCGTCCCGTGGGTCCTCGCCGTGCTCGGCCCGATAGCGGGCACGATCCGAGTAGATCGTCGCCCACACCTGCCAGACCTCCTGGTTGCCGGGATCGAGCTCCGCCGCCCGTGCCGCGTGGTCGGCGGCTTCCTCCCAGGCGGGTTCGGGGCGCTGGTCACCGGCGGCGGACCGGAGCGCCGCGAGCCCTGCCCACAGGCTCGCGACCTCGAGGTGAAGCCCGGCGTGGTCGGGATCCGCCTCGAGACCCCGCCGACAGGTGGCCAGCGCGGCGCCGGCGATCTCTTCGACGTCTCCCCCCCGGCTGCTGGCGGCGAGCTCGAGGCGCTGGATCGCCAGCGTCCCGAGGCGCTGGTAGGTCTCCGGGTCGCTCGGCGCCGCGTCCACCGCTCGGCGGAGCGCTTCTTCCGCCCGGTCGTAGCCCGCGACGGCTTCGGCGTAGCGGCCGGCGTCCCGGTCGTCGCTGGCGGCGAAGATGAGGGCGTCCCCCCGCAGGAGCTCGGCTTCGTAGAGCCACGGAGCCGCCGCCAGAGCCCGGTTGCTGGCCTCAAGGCTCGCCGGGTATCGGCTTTCGTAGAAGGCGATCAGACCTTCGAGATAGGCGGGGACGACGCCGGCGCCGCCCCGTCCCGCCTCGAGCAGCTCGAGGGCGGGATCGCGGAGCGTCCGGCGAGCGACCGCCTCCGCCTCGAGCCTCGCCTCCCGGTCACCGATGCCCCGGGCGACGAGGAGCTCGCGGCGGTAGAGCTCGCCGTAGACCAGGCCCAGCGAGAAGGCTGCCTCGGGTGGGTGATAGCCGCCGTTCCAGGCCGCCTCGAGGCGGTGCTGGGCCGCCGGTACGTCGCCGAGGACCAGGAAGCCGCGGCCGAGGGCATAGTCCGAGGCGCCCCGTACCGACCGGCCGAGGTCCTTGGCCCGCTCCCCGAGGTGCTCCATCCGCGAGCGGACCTCCGCTTGCTGGGGCCGGACGTCGTGGAGCGGGCTCATGGCGTTGGCCCGCATCAGCCATTCGAGGTCCTTGACCTCGCCGGTGAAGCGTTGCGCCACCTCGGCGCGGCGCTCCGCCTCCCAGCGGGCGTCGAGGGCGACGATTCCGAGGGTCGCGGAGAGGACGAGGGCGCTTCCGGCGACGAGGGCGAGGGCGCGGTGGCGGCGCACGGTGCGACGGATCCGGTACGCCATCGAGGGGGCGCGCGCGGCGATGGGCTCACCGTCGAGATAGCGCCGCAGGTCCTCGGCGACCGCTCGCGCCGAGGGGTAGCGGCGTCCGGGGTCCTTCTCGAGGCACTTGAGGGTGATCACCTCGAGATCCGCCGGCAGGTGGGGTGACAGACGCCGGGGCGGCAGGGGGTCCCTCTGCAGGGTCTGGACCAGCATCTCGGTGGCGCTGCCCGAGAAGACCGGCCGGCCCGTGAGGAGCTCGTAGAGCGTCGCGCCGAGGCTGTACACGTCGCTGCGCCGGTCGACTTCGGCGCTCGAACCCTCGGCCTGCTCGGGCGCCATGTAGGGCGGGGTACCGAGGACGGCACCGTCGGCGGTGAGGGCGGTGCCGTCGACCTGGTGCACGAGGCCGAAGTCGACGACGAAGGGTCTGAAACGCTCGGGACCGTCGCCTTCTTCGATGAGGATGTTCGCAGGCTTGAGGTCGCGATGGGTCAAGCCGATACGGTGCGCTTCGTGGACCGCCTCCGCCACCTGCGCGACGATCCGCACCTTCTCCTCGAGCCCCATCCGGACCGCGACTTCCGACAG
>JAGQSE010000507.1 GCA_020439725.1 Acidobacteriota bacterium | reverse complement strand
GCGACGTAGGGCAGGCAGGCGTTGCCGAGGGCTCTCGACGCCGTCCGCGCCACCGTCGAGGTCATGTTGGGGACGCAGTAGTGGATCACCTCGTGGACCTCGTAAACCGGGTCCGCGAGGGTGGTGGGGCGGCTGGTTTCGACGCAGCCTCCTTGGTCAATGGACAGGTCGACGATGACGCTGCCGGCCTTCATGGTACGCACCATCTGCTCGCTGATCAGCGGCTCGGTGCGGCCGCCGGGGATGAGCACCGCGCCGACCACGACGTCGGCGAAGGCGGTGTAGCGCTGGACCCGCCCGAGACCCGCGAGGGAGGTGACCACGCGGCCGTCGAAGGTGCGGTGCAGGTGTTGGAGCCGCTCGAGATCGAGGTCGACGGCGATGACGTGGGCGCCCGCCGCCAGCGCCTGGCGGGTGGCCGCCTCGCCGGCGGTACCGGCACCGAGCACGAGGACCGTCGGTGGTGGCACGCCGGGCACCGCGCCGAGCAGGATGCCGCGGCCGCCGTGCTCGCGCTGAAGGTACTGGGCCGCGATGTGGACCGCCAGCTGACCGGCGATCTCGGAAAGCGGCCGGAGCACCGGCAAGGCGCCGTCGTCGTCGCGGATCACCTCGTAGCCGATCAAGGTCACGCCGAGTCCGAGGAGGCGCTCGACCACCGAGGTCGAGCTCACCGCCAGGTGATGGAAGGAGCACAGCGTCGAACCGGGGTTGAGCAGCGGCAGGTCGCTGTCGACCACCGGCCCGACCCGGCACACCAGGTCGGCGCGGCGGTAGGCCTCCTCGGCGGTGTAGACGATGGTCGCCCCGGCCTGCTCGTAGTCGTGATCCGCGAAGTGGGCGGCGGTGCCGGCGTCATGCTCGACCACCACCGAGTGCCCCCGGTGAACGAGCTGGCGCACCGCCGCCGGGGTCAGCCCCACGCGGTGCTCGAGGCGATGTTTCTCGCGGGGAATGCCGACGATCATCCGTTTCTCCAGGTTCGGGTCGTACCGTCAAGACGCAGCTCCTCGAGCTGCGGTGCGAAGTTCTGAGCTGAGGCGACAGAGCTCCAGCCGCACCCGCGGCGCGGTGGAGCGAGAGCGTGTCGCTACCGGCGAGTCTACCCGCTTCTAGCCACCGGCGAGAGGTCGTTTGCGGAGGTAGGGCGATGGCGGCGCGGCCGGCTCTCCAGCAGCCGAGGACCGGCCGCGCGGGTCGGAGGGCGAACCTCCGACCCGGGGCGGCGGCTTGGGGGACGAGCCCGGCCTCAGGGCTCGACCACGAGGGTCGGGTCGCCGAGCAGGGTCCAGCCGAGGAGGACGTCGAGGCGGTCCGGGTCGTCGGCGCCGAGCGCCTGCTTGGCCTCGATCAGGGCGTCGCCGAGCCGCTTGCCCGGCTGTCCGATGCGTGGCGCAAGCAGCTGGCTCAGCTCGCGCGCCGAGCCGCTCTCGACCAGCGTCGAGGCACCGAGCACCGCCGCGGCGCCGTGGTCACCGAGCAACAGGGCGTGACCCAGCGTATCGACCTCGGGCTCGACGTAGTAGGTGTTCCAGCAGCCCCATTGGAGGACGACGGTGGGACGCCCGGAGTTGGTCAGCCCCTCCGCGTCGGAGCTCGAGAACAGACCCGAGAAGGTCCACACCGAGGGACCCGAGTGACCGACGAAGGAGGTCAGGGCGGCGCCCGCGTCGATCCCGGCGAGCAGCCGCTGCCGGGCTCCGGTGACGCCCAGGTTGTCGATATAGGCCCGCTCCGCGGTCCAGCCGTCGGGCAGCGCGGCGAGGAAGTCCTCGCTGTCGCGGACGAAGGAGACCCTCGCCTTGGGATCGAGCCGGTCAGCGGCCGCGATGACCGAGTGCGTGTAGGTCTTGGCCTCGTACTCGATGGTCTTGGCGAGCAGCTCCTGGAGCTCCTCGACGGTCCGCACCGGCATCCGGCCGACCGCGACGTCGGGGATCAGGTCGCCGTCGACGTCACCGAACAGCGGGTCCACGGGGGCGAAGTGGACGATGTCGTCGGTGGCGCGGTAGAGCGTCGGCAGCAGGCTGACCGAGCCGTAGCCCAGCCGATCGTGGTAGTCGTAGGTGTCCGCTCCCACCAACAGCACATAGCGCGTGCCCATGGTGGCCGCGGCGGAGGTGACGTAGTCGTGGATCGCTTCCGGGTCGACCACCCCGGCGCTCCACCGCTCGTAGACGTCGAAGACGTCGACCACTTTGACGGCCAGGCCTTCCGCCCGGCGGGCTTCGGCCAGGGGCTCGAGGGCGTCGAGGAAGAGCGGGTGCGAGAGGATCAGGAGATCCGCGGGTCCGTCGTCGAGCCCCGCGGTGGCGCGACCGGCCTCGATGCCAGCCACCGGGCGACCCGCCTCGGGCTCGATCCAGTACTCGGCCTCGGTGGTCGCGCCGGCGAAGGAGGCGGTGTAGCCGCCGCCGTCGGGTTCGAAGCGCACCTGTTGGATGCGCTCGGGCCCTTCGGCGGTCCGGCGATAGACCGAGAAGGCCGTCGACGGGAGACCGCCCACCCTCAAGAGCGCACCGGCGGCGGTGAAACGCAACCCGTCCGCCCCGGCGATGAAACGCCGAGGGTAGGCCAGGTCGTAGCCTTCGAAGCTGATCAGGTCGGCGAGGGCCTCGGTGTCCGCGGGCATCTCGAGGACCAGCGAGTTGGTTCCCTCTTGGAGGAGCGTCCGGGGAACCTCGATCGACAGCGGGAAGTCGACCAAGCCGTCGAAGGTCACGTCGGCGACCTGGCTGCCGTTGACCCGCGCGCGCAGGTGGTGGTCGGGCGAGGCGGGCCAGTCGGTGACACCCCACAACCGTAGCGTCAACCGGGCGGCGGGGCCGTTCTCGGCGAGACCGTCCACCGGTATTTCGAAGCTCCAGCTCTGCGGCGACCGGAGGACGAGCATCCGCGTGTCGTACCAGGGGTCGTCGGTGGGCGATGCGAAGGAGTAGAGCTTGTCTTCGCCGCCGTGGGTTTCCGCCAGATACCAGTCCGGGGCCGTCTCGCGGCCCGGTACCGGGGTGCGGTCGACCGCCATCGTGACGCCCTTGCCGGCGCCGACGTCGAGCCGGTAGACGTTGGTATCGGTGTAGAGCGACTCGAGGCCCTCACCGAGGAATTCGAGGGCGGTTCCGGGGCCGAGCTGCGGGCCGCCGACGATGCGGAGCGGTATCGCACGATCCCCGGCGGTGAGCGACAGGTCCTTGGCCGGCACGCCGCCGAGGTCGAAGCCCGCCGCCGTCAGCTCCTCGTAGGTCACCCGGTAGAGACCGTCGTCCTTCACCAGCAGATGAATCGGGGCCGCCGGCGCCGATCCACCCGGTCCGCCCTTGGCCTTGGCCGGCAGACGGTGGACACTCTCCGCGGCCCGCAGGCTCCGCCGCACCGGGGCCCAATCGATGGCCCGGGCGCTAGGGCGCGTCCCTTCGGTGGTACCGACCTCGAAGGGACCGTGGAGGCGAGTCTGGCCGGTGACGTCGACGTCCTCGAGGTAGAAGCGCTCGCCGGTGAAGCCCGTGAGCCGCGTGCGGTAGCTCTGCGGCTGTGTCGAGTCGCCGACCCGGGACGGCACGAGGCTCGCAGCGAGGCGCTGGCCCGGCCCCTTGTCCTCGGCGTCGTAGAAGCGGAAGCCGAGGTTGCGGCTCTCGGTGGCGGTCAGCCACTCGACCACCACCGCGTCGTCATCGCGCCGCGAGCGGACCCAGGCGAGGGTCACCGGTGTCGTCTCGAACCCGAGACTGCACGACAGCGCCGTCTGCGAAACCGCGGCCGGGTCGGTGGCGGAGGTGTTCGACCAGTAGGTCGTCGTGTCGATGGCGATGCTGGTGCCCTGGGGCGTCCCGGGGGCGACGGTGTAGTCGAAGGTCAGGGTCGCGGTCTCGCCGTTGGGGCCGATGATCCCCGGGCTCATGGTGGCGCTGCTGGCCGGGATCCAGGTCAGGACGCTGGTGTCGTCGCTCACCGCGCCGCGGGTCACCGCCTCGTTCGACACCGCGCCGTGGGTCTCGTCGTAGTCGACCTCGAAACGCAGGTAGCTGGCGGTGCCGCAGCGGAAGCGCTCGTCCGTCATGGTGTCGGGAGTACAGGTCCGGCTGTTGGTATAGGTCACGGAGCAGGTGGTCGTCTCGTCGGGTCCCACCATCGTCGGATTGCAGGAACAGCTCAGGCCCAGATCGGGCATCGGGACATCGCTGTTGAGGGTCTCGAGCTTGCACTTGGCCTTGGTGCCGGGGATCACCTCGAAGGCGCCATCGCAGCTCGGATCGCCCACGTCGTCGATGTTCTGCCCCCAGGTCGACCCGGTGTCGATCTCGATGAAGCCGTCATTGGTGAGGTCCCGACAGGGCAGCGTGACGGCGTCGGTGAACACCATCAGGCTCTCGTCGCGGATGCCGTCACCGTTCTGGTCGCAATCGGTGGCGCTGCCGTCGAGCAGATCGCCGCAGGTGTCGCCGTCGGTGTTGACGAAGGGGCCGACGCCGCCGTCGAGATCGAGGGGCGGACAGGCGGTCTGCCCCAGCCCTCCGATGGGCGTCAGGATCTCGCGGTAGCAGGAGCCGGTCCGCGCGCCGTCGAGGTTGGGGTCGCCGTCGGTGGAGACGTAGAGCCCGACGTCATAGCGGGTTTGTGCGGTGTTGTTGCGCACCTGGGCGCCCAGGAAGATCGTGACCGTGTCGCTGCTGTTGACGCAGCCGTCCTCCTGCACGCCCAGACCCACCAGAGTGAAGGTGACGTCGTTGGCGGTGCAGTTGTTGGGCACCTGGTTGGGCCGAATGGTGTCCGTTACGTCATCGATGCAGCCGCCGAAGAGGCCGGCGTGGACCGGCTGAGCGAACGCGAGAACCAGGAGGGGGGCGATGAGGAGCCTTCGGGACCGGCCGAGGAGGAGAGATTGCATGGTGGACTCCGTCTAAGTTGTGCTGAAAGGCCCCTCCGGGGTGCCTTCATCGCGGTGTCACGTCGTTCTGCGCTGCGCGTCGAGAGACCGGCACGCGGGTGCACGGCCTGCGACGCATCGCGTCAGCGATTCCGCTCGTCAGCCGACGGTCAGGGGGCGCTCGGAGGTCGAACCGAGCCCTTCCAAGTTCCGCCGGTCACGCACACCAGCCGACTCCTCGATTCCAGGCAAGGGAAAGGAGTCTGTAGGAGCCACACAACCTCAACACATCCATCGAAAATCTCAACGCATCAGAAAAGAAGTCTACCTGATGACGCCCCGGCTGCTACCCACCTTCCAGTCCCTCGAACGGACCTCGAGCCGAGCGGCGAACGATTCGGGGCTTTCTGCCGTCCATCACCGGCGCAGGTGCCAGCCCGCGACGAAGGCGGCACTTCACGGATCATGACGCTTCACTGAACTCTGGGGGGAGCCAGCAGTATAGCGTACAAGGCGATCGCGGCGGTGCCCCGGGATCGCCACGGGCCCAGGATCTTCCCGAGCCAGGTGGCGGGCTCGAAAGCCTCAGGGCTCCGCGAGCAGTGCCTTGACCCGCCCGACCACCGCGTCGGGAGTGAAACCGAAGTGCTCGGCCAGGTCCCGCAGCGGGGCGGACTCGCCAAAGCCCTCCATGCCGAGCACCGCACCCCGCGGCCCGACGTAGCGGTCCCAGCCGATGGGGGAGCCGGCTTCCACCGCCAGGCG
>JAGQSE010000506.1 GCA_020439725.1 Acidobacteriota bacterium | reverse complement strand
GTGCGCAAGAAGCCCAAGGGCTATGGCATCGCGACCCGCGTCGAGGGTCACGTCTCCGCCGGTGCGCGGGTCCTGATGGTCGAGGACCTGGTCACCGACGGCGGCAGCAAGCTCGGCTTCATCGACGCCCTGCGCGAAGCCGGCGCCGTGGTCGAAGACGTCCTGGTCCTCTTCGACCGGCAGCAGGGCGGCGAGGAGCTCCTGGCCGGCCACGGTTGCCGGCTGCACAGCATCACCGACCGCGCCAGCGCCCTCGCCGAGGGCGAGCGGTGCGGTCTTCTCACCGCCGCGGAGCGTCGCTCCGTCGACGAGTATTTTGCGGACGCGGTCCGCTGGCACGAGGAACGGGGTTTCGAGTTCCAGGCAGTCTAGAGGACTCGGCATCGTGAACTCTCCGCCGTGCGGAGCGCGCGATCGTTCCACCAACCTGCAGGAGGATTCCATGAGGAACATTCATCGACTCGGTCTCGTCCTCGCGCTCTTTGCCGGCGCGATGGTGTCACCGGCCTTCGCCGCCGGAGAGCGCGGCCCCGCCGCTCCCGCCCTCGAGGACCAGAAGGTGGTCGTCGACGGGCGCGTCTTCGCCAGCTGGGAGGACTACGTCAAGTCCGACTACTTCCGCACCGCCGGCAAGCGGTGCGGCACCCCCGAACCGTCGACCTTCTTCGGGCTGCCCGAGGGAAGCTCGGGCGCCGATTGCTCCTTCGGATCGACCAACCCCGATCCGATCTATGACCCGGGAATGACCTACCAGGTACCCGTCGTGGTGCATATCCTCGAGAACGCCGCCGGGACCCAGGGCACCGTCGCTGATTCCTTCGTCTACAGCCAGATCGACGTGCTCAACGAGGACTTCCAGGCCATCGCCGGTTCCCTCGGTGCCCCTGGCACCGATGCGGCGATCCACTTCGTCATGGCTGACGAGGATCCGCTCACCGGGCTCCAGACCAGCGGCATCACGCGCTCGAACAACGACACCTGGTACAACGACGGCGGTGCCTACTACAACACCCTCGCCTGGGATACCAACAACTTCATGAACATCTACACCAACCAGGCCGGTGGCAACCTGGGGTATGTCCCCGATCTGCCCCAGGGCGGGCTGGCGGGCAGCGACTCGGACCGCGTGGTGATCCTGTGGACCGCCTTCGGCCGCAATTCGTCCCTGTCGCCCTACGACCTGGGGCGCACCGCCACCCACGAGGTGGGCCACTACATGGGCCTCTACCACACCTTCAACTCGGGTTGCGGCACCGCCACCACCCCGGGTTGCTACACCACCGGCGACCGCATTTGTGACACCGCCTCCGAGAGCACGCCCTACTTCGGTTGCGGTTCGCCGCGGTCGACCTGCGGTTCGGTCGATCCCCGCGAGAACTACATGGACTACAGCGACGACATCTGCATGAACCAGTTCAGTGCGGAGCAGTCGCGTCGCATCCGTTGCTCGATCGAGAACTACCGCTCGAATCTCTTCTCGCCCATCGAGCCCGACCAGATCTTCCTCGACGGCTTCGAGAGCGGCAACACCTCGGCGTGGGACGCCACCGGGGGTAGCGCTGCGGGGACCCTGCTGAGCGTCACCAACGGCGCCGCCATCGAGGGCAACGACGGCCTGCAGGCGACCTTCACCGCCACCGACACCGACTCGGACTATGTCGTCGACGATACCCTCGGCGGTCTCGGCCGCTACCGCGTGCGCTTCTGGATCGACCCCACCAACCTGACCATGGACACCAACAAGCGCTTCAAGATCCTGACGCTGTTCTCGGGCACGCCCGACAACTACCGCCTGGCGACGCTGGTGCTCCGGTACAACGGTGGTGACTACTTCCTCCGCGCCAAGGCCCACGACGACCCGGCGAGCGCCGGCTGGAACCAGATCGACTGGGTGCAGCTGGACAACGCGGGTCCGAACCTGGTCGAGATCGACTGGAAGCAGTCGACGTCCGCGGGGAGCCCCAACGGCTATCTGCGCCTGTGGCTCAACAGCCGCCCCATCGGTGAGGCGACCAACATCAACAACGACGAGCGCTCGGCGGACTTCGTGCGCTTCGGCGTGGTCGGCGGTCTCGACGTCAACTCGGTGGGCAGCGTCTACTTCGACGGCTTCGAGTCGCGGAACAGCCTGTACATCGGCAACTGAGGCACTGATCTCGACGCCCCTCTAGGGCGGAGATCGGAACGGCGGCGGGGCTCATCCTCGCCGCCGTTTTCGCGTTCCAGGTCCTCCGTCGGGGGCAGCCCCGCCGGGGTCAGAAGCTCGGGAAGTAGCCCGAGATCGTCCGCGCCTCGAGCCCCTTGCCCTCGACGTCGACGGTGACCTCGCGCCACTCGTCGTCACCGTCGGTGCGTGCCTTGGCGTAGTAGGTCAGGAGGTACTGACTGCGCAGCTCGGTGTCGATCTCGCGGTAGATGGCGTCGAGGTGGTCGGTGTTGGGGATGAAGTAGGCGCGGCCGCCGGTGTCACCGGCCAGCCTCTCGAGCTTGCGGGTGAAGGCCTTGACCGAGGCCGTGAGGTCGTCGCCGCGGGCGATCCCCGGGTGCAGGACGATGAGGTAGATGGGGACGCCGAGGCGTTGGGCGAAGCGCTGGCAGGTACGGAAGCTCAGCGCCTCCTCCTCCTCGGCACCGTCGGAGAAGACCACCAGCGCCTTCTTGCCGGCGGAGCTTTGGAGCTCCATCAGCGAGTAGACGATGGATTCCCAAAGGTGCGTGTCGCCGTCGGCCTCGAGACCCTCGATGCCGTCCACCACGCGGTACAGGTCGCTGGTCATCGGCCGGACCATCCGGGGCTCGGTGTCGAAGTCGACCAGGAAGGCGCGGTCGCGGCCCGACAGGAAGCCGCGGACGAAGTCGCCGGCCGCCTGCTTCACCGCCGGCAGCTTGACGAACATGCTGGCGGAGGAGTCGATGGTCAGCCCGAGGGTGAGGGGCAGGTCGCCGGCGTCGTCGAAATCGGCGATCTCCTGGACCTCGCCGGCCTCGCGGACGGTGAACTTGTCGGCGGTCAGGCCCTTGACCGGCCGGCCGTTGGCGTCGGTGACCACGGTGTAGAGCTCCACCAGCCGGATCTGGACGCGCTCGGCGAAGTCGCGCTGGTTCAAGAAGACCACGTCCTCGGACGTC
Source organism: Acidobacteriota bacterium (assembly GCA_020439725.1). GTDB lineage: Bacteria > Acidobacteriota > Thermoanaerobaculia > Multivoradales > JAHZIX01 > JAGQSE01. The sequence goes on along the minus strand of JAGQSE010000506.1, from coordinate 3,184 downwards.
CGGCCGTCGTCCAGGTAGGCGACGGCGCGGACGAAGCCCTCCGGGTGGTCCGCCGGGATCACCAGGCGCTGGCGGAAGGGCGGGCCGTAGAGGGTGGCGATGCGGCGGTCGTTCCACGACACCTCGAGGCGGTCGAGGCGCCGGTCGGCGGGCAGGTCGAGGTCCATCCGGACGTCGACGGCACCGGTGGCTCTGCCCGGCTGCGGGTCGACGATGTGGACGCGGAAGCCCCGACCGAGGTCGTTGATGGACAGCGTGTCGTTGCCCACCTCGCGACCGGTGACGTCGTAGGCCACGACTCGCACGGTGTGCGGACGGGGCAGCTTGCCGAGCTTCAGGTTGGCCTCGAAGGGTGGCCGCCGGGCGACCTCGGCGCGCTCGCCGTCGAGGTAGAACTCGACCCGCGAGATGCTGTCGTCGCTGACCAGGGTCTGGAAGCGGACCTTGCCGCGCAGCACCTCCGAGGATGGCGGCAGCAGGCGGATGGGCTGATCGCGCGGCAGGTAGGCGGCCTCCGCGAGGGCACCCAGCTCGTCTTCGTCGAGGGCCGGGGCGACCCCGTCGCCCTGGTCGTCGTCGGTGGCGGCTCCGGCCTCGCGCAGGTCCGCCGCCAAGACGCCGCCCCAGGCGACGCCGTCGACGTCCTCGAGCACCACGGCGACGCGGTCGACCCCGGGGATCGGCTCGACGGGGACGCTGAGCTGCCAGGGCTCGAAGGGTCGATCTACCCACCGCCGCTCGTGGACCACGCTCACCGGGCCGCCGAGGGAGCCTTGGGCGATGGTCAACCGCACCTCCACCGGGGTCTCCTCGTCGAGGGTGGCGTCCGCCGCTTCGGGCAAGGTGCCACCCGCGTTGCCGCGGTCTTCCGCTGCTTCGGTGCGCAGGTCGACCAGCGAGCTCAGGTCGGCGCGGGTCTCGACCACCGAGCGGCCGCCCGGCGCCTTGCGCAGCGTCGCGGCGAGGCGCAGCGCACCATCGGCGGGTTCACCGGCGAGCAGGCGCCGGGCCCGCGCCGCCGCCACCGCCGTCGGGACGCCTTCACCGGTCCATTGCGCGGTGCGCACCTCGAGCCCTGGCCGCCGGCTGGTCAGCGAGATGGGGCGGGCGTCGTCGCCGGCCGACAGCTGGAAGTCGACCAGCGCGCTCTTCCCGAGCCCCTCGAGGGTACCGAGGAGCTCCTGGCGCTCCGTGATGGTGCGGCCACCGGTAGCCCCTGCGACCAGGTCGAGAGGTGTCTTCGGGTCGAGGAGCAGCGGCCCGCGAGGCTCGGGCTGTTCCTCGCTGCCGAGGAGCTGGCGGCGGATCTTCTGCAGCGAGATGGTCTGCCAGGCCGGCGGCGCCACCGAGCGATCGGTGCCGCTGTCGGCGGAGGCCTCCCGGTAGCGGTCGTAGGCCAGGTCCTCGGTGTCGGGCTCGGTGGCCTTGGCCGGTGGCAGCTGGAGCGGGTAGACCTGCCAGCCGAGGACCGCGAGCCCCTGTCCCCAGGCGTCGGTGATGCCGTCGAGGGGCCGCCGGGGGGCCGCGGCGGCGACGGTGGTCCGGATCTCCTCGGGGAGCTGGTCGAGATAGAACTGGCGCGCCTCGAGATCGAAGCCGCCGGTGACCAGGATCAACGCCCGCCGGCCCTCACCCGGTCCGCGGCCGGCGAGAAAGGTGAGCAGGTGGTCCTGCTGGCGGGTGACCAGGGTGACCTCGTCATGGACCGCCTCGGCCACCAGCTGCCCCAGGGCCTCGTCGCCGTTGGGGTCGACGTCGCGGCGCTGGCGGAGGTAGAGCAGGCGTTGGAAGTAGCGCCGGCGCAGCTCGCGCAGGCTGTCGACGGTGTCGCCCAGGAGCGCGGCCTGGCCCAGCGACGCGTCGATGGCAGCGGGGTCGTCGGTAGCCGGCAGGACGACTTGGGGCTCCGGTGCCGCGCGCACGATGGTGACGCTGCCCAGGGCGGCCAGACGGGCCGCGCTGTCGGCCAGCGCCGTCGCCGCCCGGCGGACTTCGTCGGCGTTGGCCAGCGCGGCGTCGAGATAGACGACCACCTGCCAGGGGCCGGCGTCCGCGGCGGAGATCACCGCGTCGAGACTTTCCGGCTCGCCGCCGACCTCGAACGCGAAATCCTTCGGTCCCAGGTCGTCGGGTACCTCGCCGCCGGTGGTGGCCAGCGCGACCGTCAGACGGTGCTCGGTCCGGGGCTCCGGAACAGGCTCCTGGCCGTGGGCGGCGAGGCCGGAGGCGAGGAGGAGGACGAGAGCGAAGACGAGTCGTGGCAGGTGGAGCTCGGTCATCGGCATGGCCTTCCGCGTGGGATTCGGTCGCAGATCTTGGAGGTCGGGGCTCGAAGCCGCCCTGGTGGCCACGAGCCGTTGGCTTCAACCGGAAGTGGCGGAGGATCCTTCCCGCGCCGCCGTCACAGGGCCGCGGACGTGTCCTCGCGCCGACCGCGGGCCGCGCGGCGGACCGAGCGGGCGACCGGGCTCGCGCTCCAGAAGAGGTCGCGATCCTCGTCGTCGAGCCCCTCGGCGATGCCCTCGAGCAGCTCGAGAGCCTTGCCCAGCGGATCGCCCGGGGCATGGACCCGATGCAGCAGGTAGTAGCCCTCGACCTGCGCCATGACGGGGCAACGCTCGGGGATCAAGAGCTGCGCCGGCGGCTTCCGCTCGAGGAGCGCCAGGTAGAGCTTGGGTAGAGGCCCCGGCCGGTCCAGGCGGAAATCCGCGGTCAACCGCTCCGCCTCCTCGAGCAAGGACCGCGCCCGGTCTTCGTCCCCTTGCTCATAGAGCAGTCGGCCCAGGGCGAAACAGGTCTGCGCCGCGGTGCGGTTGGCGCCCAGGCTCTGTTGCAGCGCCAGCGCTTCCTCATAGGTCATCTCCGCTCGCTCCTGGTCGCGGCGCAGGCGGTGGAGATCGCCGAGGCGGAGCAGCGTCAGGGCTTCGAGCTGGCGCATGCCGCGCGCGCGGCAGCTTTTGAGACAGCCGTCCAAGAGCCGCCCGGCGAGCTCGAGACGTCCTTGATCGAGGTGCAGCGCGGCGAGCTCGGCGAGGGCCTTCAGGGCACCGCGGCTGAAGCCGATGTTGCGGGCCAGCTTGACGGCGAGCTCGAGCTGCTGCTCGGCCTCGTGCCAGCGGCCGAGGCTGTGGAGGGCGTGCCCGAGGCCGATGCCGGCGAGGGTCTCGCCGTGGCGGTCCTCGGC
>JAGQSE010000025.1 GCA_020439725.1 Acidobacteriota bacterium | reverse complement strand
CCGGACCCACTCGTCGGGATCCTCGAGGAGCGTGCCGAGAGCCTCGACAGAGGCCGCGTCGCCATAGCGCGAGAACGCGTGCACCGCCGCCTGCCGAACCTCGGTCTCGGGATCCGCCAGCGCCTTGCGCAGCGCGTTCTTGGCGTCCTCGGACCACTCCGGCGCCCGGTCGACCTGGCCGCGCCAGACCGGGGCGAAGCGGACGCGAAAGAGCCCGAGACCGGCGGCTGCCCGCACCGCCGGCGACGGTGAGGAGAGCAGCCCCGCCAGCTCGCCCTCGGCGCCTTCCGGCGCCAGCTTGCCCAGCGCGTCGGTGGCCAGCGCCGCGAGCTCCGGGTCCGGGTCGGCGAGAGCTCCACGGACCGCCGTCACCGCCTCGGCCGGGGGCGTCACGCCACGGGCCAGACCCAGCTGCCCAAGGGCGAAGAGCGCGGCCCCACGGATCGCGCCGTCCGTGTCCGCCACCGCCGCAGCGAGGGCTGTCGCGTAGCTCGGGCTCTGGATCCGCCCCATCGCCAGAGCCGCCCGGGCTCGTTGCGCCGCGGGCCCCGAGGCCAGGGCGCCGATGAGCTCCTGGGAGGCTTCGATCCGCTGGTCCTCGATCCGCTGGATGTCCACCGCCGGCGCCGGCGGCCGGCAGGCGGCGAGGCTCAGGAGGAAGGCGAAACAAGGGAGCAAGGCGGCTCGCATGGTCGTCCTTTCTCGGCGTTCCGGAAGCCTGGAACGCGCAGTGGATGGCTCGAGGGCGCCCGGATCGTAGCATGTCGCCCGGTCGTTTCAGGGCGGGCATATACTCGCGAGCACGGCAACCGAAGCCGGCTCCCCCGGCCGTACACGGAGACCCATGGAAAGCCCAGCATCGACGCCCGCCGCCGCCAGCTCACCCGACCGTCTCGGCATCCTGCTCCCCGGCATGGGCGCCGTGGCCAGCACCTTCATCGCCGGTGTGCTCGCCGTCCGCCGCGGTCTCGGCCAACCCATCGGCTCGATGACGCAGATGGGGCATATCCGCCTCGGCAAGCGCACCGAGAACCGGAGTCCGAAGATCCGCGACTTCGCATCGCTGGTACCCATCGACAACCTGGTCTTCGGCGGTTGGGACATCTTCGGGGGCGACCTCTACGATGCCTGCGCCGACGCCGCCGTGCTCGAGAAGCCGCTCCTCGAAGAGCTCGCCGAGGAGCTGCGGACCATCCGGCCGCTCCCCGGCGCGTTCGACCCGCGGTTCGTCCGCCGCCTCAACGGCACCGCGATCAAGAGCGGCACCCGCCGTGAGCTGGCCGAGGCGCTACGCCAGGACATCCGCGACTTCAAGGCGGAGCATGAGCTCGAGCGCTGCGTGATGATCTTTTGCGCCAGCACCGAGGCCTATCTCGAGGCGGGACCGGCTCACCAGAGCCTCGAGGCCTTCGAGGCGGCGCTCGATCGCGACGACACCGCGGTCATCAGCCCGTCGATGCTCTACGCCTACGCCGCGCTCCAGGAAGGCGTGCCCTTCGCCAACGGAACGCCGAGCCTGGCGGTCGACATCCCCGCTCTCCTCGAGCTCGCCGATGAGAAGCGGGTCCCCGTCGCCGGCAAGGACTTCAAGACCGGCCAGACGCTGATGAAGACGATCCTGGCCCCCGG
>JAGQSE010000505.1 GCA_020439725.1 Acidobacteriota bacterium | reverse complement strand
CTCGCCGATGCCGTCGACGATGGCGCCCAGGGTGGTGTCGCGGCCTTCGAGGGAGGTGACGAGGTCGTCGAGCTCGCGCGACAGGCGGCGGTGGCCCGGCGGGTTGCCCGTGGCCGGGAGCGGATCGGGGGTGTCTGGGGTGATCGCGGTGTCGAGGTCGGTGTCGGGCACGAAGGAACTCCCGGTGGCGAAGTCAGGGTGGTCGGCGGGGGAGCGTCGGTGCGGTGGGCCGGTCGCCCGGGTTCGGGACGTGGGCGGCGCGGCGCCGCGGCGCCGGCGGCGAGCCCGGGCGACCGGCTCAGGCGCCGAGGTGCTCCTCGAGGGCCTTCTCGGTGACGGCGCCGTGGGAGGCGTTCCAGACGATCTTCCCCTCGCGCACCAGGATCGCCTGTGGCGACTCGTGCCGCAGGCCGAGGCGGTCGGCGACCTCGTTCGAGACCCCGCGGGCGTGCTGGATCTGAATCAGGTGATAGTCGACGCCGGTGGCCGGCGAGTTGCCGAGATAGGCCTCGAGGGCCCGGAAGGCGCGATGGCTGATAGGACAGGTCAGGCTGTGCTTGAAGATCAACTGCGGCCGCTCGCCCGAGTGGTCGAGGATCGCGTCGAGCTCCTCGATGCTGGCGAGCAGCTGGAGCATGGTATCGGACATGTTGAGCTCTCCGGGGTTGGCACGGGCAGGTGAGCCCGCGGTCGAAGGGAGAGGATAGCACCGCCGCCGGACCGCCGCACGTCTGGAGGGCCTCGCCGCCGGCCCGGGGACCGGCACCGGAGGGATCAGCGGAGGGCAGGGAGCCCCAGGTAGGGCTCCGTTTCGAGGAAGCGCGGGTTGATGTCGGTGATGCGCTGGCGCTCGCGGCGCCCGGCGGCGGCATCCCCCAGGCTCTCGAGGACCTCGGCGAGGACCAGACGGTTGCGGAGGAGCAGCAGGCCCTCGTCGAGCTCCCGTAGCTCGAAGGTTTCGTCGGCGGCCTGCAACGCGTCACGGGCGGTCTCGAGGTCCCCGCTGACGGCGTGCCGCATTCCCTCGAGGTGGAGCAGGAGCCCCCCGTCGGAGCTCGTCAGCTTGTCGACCGGAACTCCGGCTCGGACCGGGGTCGCCTTCAGGCGCTCGCGCAGGTGCTCCTCGAGGGTCAGGGCGGCCTCGGGGCCCTCGGCCCGGAGGGCGAGGGTGTGGAAGAGCGCGATGGACAGCACGCCGTCCTTCGGGCACTCCTGGATCTTGGCGAAGTCGCTGCCGACCTCGAGGGTGGCGGCGAAAAGGGCGTACCGGCACGAGGCGAACGTCGTCGGCCGCTCGTTGCCGGAGAAGGCTTCGACGACGCGGTCGCGGGTCGCTGCGAGGAGCTGCGGGTCGTTCTCGGCCAGGGCCAGGAAGAGCAGGTGGTCGTAGGAAGAGTAGAAGTCCGGGCGCAGCTCGAGGGCCTTGTCGAGCTCGCGGTGAGCCTCTTCGTAACGGCCGCGGACCGTCATCAGCTCGGCCATCGAGTCGTGAGGATTGGCCTGGTCCGGGGCGATGAACTGGTAGATCTGGAACCGTTTCTCGGCTTCGTCGAACTGTCCCTGGCGCATCGCCAGGTAGCCCAGGAGGTTTTGCGCTTGGACCCAGTTGGGCTCGACCTCGACGAGCCTCTGGTAGCAATGCTCGGCGCCCAGGACGTCGCCGACGACGGACTCGCGCTGGCACAGCATGCGCAGGCCGAAGGGATCGTCGGGATGTTGGGCCACGAAGCCATCGAGAAGGCGCATGAACTCCGCTTCGTCCTGGTCGACACGGGCCAGCTCGAAGGCGCGGAGGAAGCGCTCGCGCTCGGTCAACGGGTCGGGATCCGCGGCACGGAGAGCCGCGACGATCTGCGGGTAGCGCTCGTCGTGGGGCCGGAGTACCTGGAGGAGGAAGATCCGCGGAGCGACGAAGGAGGGGTCGAGGTCGAGGGCCTCGAAGTAGCTCTTCGCGGCGTCGGCGGCATAGAGCTTCATCTCGGCTTCGAGACCTTGCTCGAAGGCCGCCAGGGCGGCGGGGGAGTCCGTCGTCCAGGGCCGGTGCGCGGAGGCGCGGACGGCTAGCCAGGCGGCCAGCGCGGCGAGGGGGACCAGGATCAGGACGAGCTTGCGGATCATTCGGCCTCCCTTCGGCGGCCGATGGCCACCAAGGTCAGGTCGTCGTAGGCGGGATGGCCCGCCGCGAAGGCTTCGAGGTCGGCGAGGATCGAGCGCACCGCCGCATCGGGCTCCGGCAGGGAGACCGCGAGGCTGGCGCGCAGGCGTTCTTCGCCAAAGAACTCACCGTCGGGAGACTGGGTCTCGAGGACGCCGTCGGAGTAGGCGAGGATGAGCTCGCCGGGTTCGACGCGGGTCTCGAGGACCTGGTAGGTGCCGCGGTGGAAGGCGCCGAGGGGCAGCCGATGGACGGGCACCGGCAGCTCGCTGACCTCGCCGTCCTCGCCGCGGCGCAGCGGCGGCGGCTGGCCCGCCAGGCCGTAGCGCAGGCGCGGACCATCGCTGGCCCCCGCCAGGTAGCCGAGGGCGACGAAGCTGCGTTGACCGATGCGGTAGAGCCGCCGGTTGGCGAGGTCGAAGAGCTCCGCCGGATCGGCGTGGGTCATGGCCAGCGCGTGGAGCACCTCGTGGGCGGCCATCATCATCAGCGCGCCAGGGACCGACTTGCCGGACACGTCACCGTAGATCACCGCGCCGGGCTCGTCGTCGTTCCCGGGGAGCTGGGCGAAGAAGTCGCCGCCGACGTCGCGGGCCGGCCGGCAGACGGCGGCGACGGTCCAGCCGTCGGCCATGCGGACCGAGGCGGGGAGCAGCGAGCTCTGGATCGACGAGGCGATGGCGAGCTCGCGCTCGAGCTCCGCCTGGCGCGCGCGCTGGTCGAGGAGGCGCGCCGTCTCGAGGGCGATGGCGGCCTGGGACAGCAAGCCGGCGAGGAGCTTGAGCTCGGTGGGCTCGACCGCCATCTGACCGGTCTTGCCCGACAACAGGACGATGCCGACGCGGCCGCGGGGCGATGCCAGGTCGCCGAGCAGCTCGACGCCGTCGAGGGCCAGCCGCTGGAGGAGCCGTGCCAGCTCGGGGGACTCGCCGGCCTCCTTGTCGAGGTCGTCGAGGCGGGTCAGCCGCCGCCGGTCGCGGCCGAGAAAGGCCTCGAGCTCGGGGGTCAGGGGAAGCTCGGCGGGCAGGTAGCCGGGGCCGGCGACGCGTTCGAGCTGACCGCCCTTGACCAGGTAGAGGGCGGCGAAGTGGAGCCCCAGGGTCTGTGGCAGTGTTTCCACGAGGTTCCGCACCACCTCCTCGTGGTCGAGGCCGGCGGTGAGCTGCTCGCCCATCTCGAGCATGGTGCTCTGCAGCCGCGAGCGCTCGGCGAAGAAGAAACCGTCGATGGGACCCTGGATACGCCGGCGGAGGGGCTCGAAGAGCAGCACGATGGCCAGGGCGAAGAGCAGCGGAAAGAAACGCCACTCGGCGAGGGCGGTGCCCCGCGACCAGCTGTTGAAGAAGGCGATGGCGAGGGCGTAGCTGACCGTCACGATGGCGGTGGTGACGGTGTAGAGCAGGCCCTTGTGCAGGATGACGCGGATGTCGAGGAACTGGAAGCGGACGATGGCGTAGGCGAAGGTCAGCGGTACCAGGCCCAAGGGGATGACGCCGAGGAAGAGGAAACGCTCCGAGTGGAGGAAGGAGGGCGTCACCACCGCGAGGGTGAGAAAGGGCACCAGCCCGAAGAGCGAGCCGGCGAAGACCAGCGCCGCGCCGCGCCGCTGGCGCCGGTCCTGGAGCCCTTCGGAGTTGATCGCCAGCACCAGCAGACCGAGCAGCATGTAGGCGGCGAGGATCCACCAGTTGACCAGCGGTGCGCCGCTGACCAGCGAGAGGCTCTCGCCGTCGTGCCAGGCCTTCGCCAGGCGGGCGCCGAGGGCCGCCGCGGGCAGCAGGTAGACGACCACGAGGAGCCGCCGCCAGGCGGTGCGGCCGTGCTCCGCGATCCACCGCTCGAGCCGGGGCAGGGGGCGCGGGAAGATCAGAAAAAAGTGGAGGAAGGCCGCCGGCAGGAAGAGCAGCGCACCGGTACCGGCGAGGAGGATCGAGCTGTCGACGGAGCTGTAGGAGGCGGGCCGGAGCCGGCAGACCAGAAAGACCAGGAAGAGGTTGCAAACCACGAAGAAGATCCGCGCGGCCCGCTGGTGGGGCTGGCGGAGCAGGACGTACAGCCCGATGAAGAAGAAGCTGAAGCCCAACAGGCAGGCGTAGGCGTAGGGGGCCTTGATGGCTCGCTTCTCACCCAGCCGTAGCCTCGATTCGCGCAGCCCGCCCGCGGCGTCTTCGACGAAGTAGGTGACGGTGTCGCCTACCTCGTAGCTGCCGAGGACGCGGCTCGCCTGCTCGCGGTCGCGGACCATGCGGTGACCGATGCCGGCGATGCGATCGCCGGGAACGATGCCCGCGACCGCGGCCCCGGAACCGGGGATGACGTCGAGGACCCGCAGCGCGCCGGGCGTGTCGGGATCGAGCAGGACGCCGTCGAAGGGTCGTGGCAACAGCATGTCGATGATCGACAGGACGGCCAGCGCGAAGAGCACCGCGGACAATCCCAACAGAGCCTTCGCGGTGGTGGGCAGCGACACGACCATCCCTCGATTGTACAGAGTACGCACGGCGGCGGAGGAGGTTCTCGGTCCGCCGGCGGAGCGCCCCTCGGGCGGTCCGCGGCGCGGCGCGGCGGGGTCAGCGGGCCGGTGCCTGGACCGCGCCGCCGGGACCGAAGACGATGTCGCGGTCGAGCTCCTCGCCGAGCTGCCAGGAGCCGGTCTCATAGCTCTCGAGGCTCGGATCGGAGAGGACGCCGTCGGTGCCGGGGCTGGCGATGCGGAAGGTGTCACAGCCGCTGCCGCCCGTCTCGTTCCAGCAGCGATAGACGAAGGGGTGCTTCCAGGTGTCGGCCATCGACC
>JAGQSE010000504.1 GCA_020439725.1 Acidobacteriota bacterium | reverse complement strand
CGACCAGCTCGGGCCCGGCGCCGGGAGCGACGACGAAGGCCTTGGGTACGGTCAACCCGTTCCCGTCCACCACCCCCACCACCGCCGCCTCCTCGACCTCCGGATGGAGCGCCAGGCATTCCTCGACCTCGCGGGTCGCCAGCCAGCGGCCGGAGACCTTGAGCAGGTCGTCGGCGCGACCGCGGTAGGTGAAGTAGCCGTCGGCGTCGCGCTCGACCATGTCCCCGGAGACGTACCACTCGCCACGGAACGCCTGCCGGGTCTTGTCCATGCGCTGCCAGTAGGCGATGGCACGCGAGTCGCCGCGCACCCACAGCCAACCGGTGTCGCCATCGGGGAGCTCGCGGCCCTCCTCGTCACACACCTTGACGTCGAAGCCGGGCACCACCTGGCCCAGCGTTCCGGGGCGCCCATGGCCAGGCCGGTTGCTCAGAAAGACGTGCCACATCTCCGCCGTGCCCAGACCGTCGAGGAGCTCGACCCCGAAGGTCTCGTCCCAGCGCTGGTGCAGGTCCGGTGGCAGCGCTTCGCCGGCGGAGGTCGAAAGCCGCAGACACGACAGATCCTGCTGCTCCGCCTCAGGATGCTCGAGGAGCTTGCGGATCATCGTCGGTACGTTGATCAGGATCGTCGGCCGGTGCCGGGCGATGAGCTCGAAAAGACGGTCGGCGGTGCAGCGTTCGGGAAAGAGGAGCGAGGCGCCGCCCACCGAGAAGGGAAAGAAGAGGTTCGAGCCCGTGGCGTAGCCGAAGTAGAGCTTGGGCACCGACAGCGTCAGGTCGTCCTGCGTGTAGCGGATCACCTGGTGGGCGTAGCACTCGGTGGTGTTGACGAAGGACGCGTGGGGCTGGACCACCGCCTTCGGTTTGCCCGTCGTACCGCCCGAGAACAGCCAGATGGCGGCGTCGTCGCGGTGGCTGGGAAAGGTCTCGAGTCCGTCCGGGGTCGCCGCGAGGGCCGCGCGGTGCTCGGCGGTCCCGACCACGAAGACGTGCTCGAGGGCCGCCGGCGGGGTCCTGCCCACCCGCTCCTGGGCGGCGAGGAATTCCTGCGCCGTGTCCTGGTGTACGAAGGCGGTCACCGCGCGGGTATAGCCGATGAAGTAGTCGATGGCGTCCGCCGGCAGCTCGGGGTTGACCATCACCACCACGGCACCGATCTCGAGGATGCCGAAGAGCGCGGCCACATAGTCGGGACCGTCGGGCAACGCCACGATCACCCGCTGCTCGGGCCGGACGCCGGCCTCGAGGAGGAGCCGCCCATAGCGGTGAGCCATGGCCTGGACCTGCGCATAGGTCCAGACACCGTCGTCGGTGACCAGGGCGCGCCGGCCGCCGAGGCCCTCTCGTACCCGCGCATCGAGGAAGTAGTCGGCGATGTTGAGCACGGCGGGGCGTCCTTCCTGCGGGTCGGCGGTTCTCGGATCGGGTCGCGGACGAGTGATCAGGCGGATTCTACCTTTGAACTCGACGGGGCCTTGTCCGCCGCGCGGTGGGCGGGCCGCGGCGGATTTGAGGGTCCGGTCCCCAGGACGTCGCATTCGTGGGTAGAGGCCTGATCGACCGGGCCCACCACGACACCGACCGACAGGAGCCGACCCGTGACGTTCTTGCTCTGCCCTACGCCGCTTCGCTGCCGCGCCCACCTTCGCTCCGCCGTGATCGCTGCCGGCCTCGCCGGCTTCGCGGCCGCCCAGCCGGCCGCGGCCGGTCAGTGGGCGGGCTTCGCGGCCGTCGAGACCTACGCCATCAGCGCCGCCGACCCTGGCGACATCCACGCGGTCGATGTCGATGCGGACGGCATCCTCGACCTCGCCACCTTCCACTCCTCCGCCAACAAGATCTCGATCCTGCTGGGCAACGGGACGGACGGGGTCGGCGACGGAACGTTCCAGAGCCCCATCGAGGTGCCGACGACCATCGGGCCGACGGGTCTCGCCTTCGGCCACTTCGACGCCGACACCACCCTCGACCTGGTAGGAGCCAGGCTCGACGGTCAGGTGATCGTGTTCCATGGGGTCGGAGACGGCACCTTCTCGAGTCCCACGACCTACCCGGGTGGCGGTGGACTCGCCGGCCGTATCGAGGCGGTCGACGTCGATGGCGACCAGATCCTCGACCTGATCTTGACCCAGATCCTCGACAGCACCGTCTCCGTCCTCCTCGGCAACGGCAGCCTGGGCGTCGGCGACGGCACCTTTGGCGCACCGGTCACCTTTGCCACGGACACCTGGCCGCGGGACGTTCGGGTCGCCGATTTCGATGGCGATCAGATCCCGGACCTGGCCACCGCCAACAGCCGGGCCAAGTCGGTCTCGGTGCTCCTGGGCCATGGCGACGGCACCTTTGACACCAAGGTCGACTACTCCATCGGTGGCGCCGCCCTCGATCTCGAGGTCGCCGATCTCGATGGCGACCAGATCCTCGACCTGGTGCTGGCAGACCTCGACAACCGAGCGGTCAAGGTCTTCCTGGGCAACGGTTCGAACGGCCTCGGTGACGGGACCTTCTCCGGACCCTTCACCTCGGCGGCGTCGTTCAATCAGTGGAACCTGGTGACCGGCGACTTCGACGGCGACACCATTCCCGACGTGGCGACGGCGAGTTTCACGAGCCGCGTGGCTTCCGTCTTCACCGGAGCCGGGAACGGCAGCTTTGGGCACCAGCGTGTCTACCCCGCTGATCGAGCGGTCAGCATCAGCCAGCCGACCTCCATCGCGACCGGCGACTTCGACGGTGACGGCCGGCTCGACCTGGCGACGGCCAACCAGTCGAGCAACGACGTGTCGATCTTCCTCAACGCCGGGGAAGCCCCAGTGGAAGGCGCGCTCCTGATCTCGGAGATGATGATCGACCCCGATCAGGTGGCGAACGACCAGGGCCAGTACGTCGAGGTCTACAACAACACCGACCGCACGCTCCAGCTCTACCGCTGGAGCTTGACGCACGCGGCGGCAGGGGTCAGCAGCCTCGATGGCGTCGTCGCTCCCGGTGAGTACTTCGTCCTCGGCGCGTCGAACGATCTCGACGGCGGGGGGTTCTCGCCCGATTTCGTGCCCTTCGTCTGGCCGCTCTTCGACCCGGCCGGCGATTCGGTGGTCGTGCGCGACAGCTCGGGCACGACCTACGCTCGGGTGGACTTCGCCAGCGGCAACGCCTTCGGCCCCGGGGTCTCCTATGAGCTGGCGAACCTCCACGCGGCCGTCGACGGTCTCGGCCAGGAGGGCTACTACCGGGCCTCGTCGACTCCCTTCGGCGCCGACCTGGGCTCGCCCGGCGCCGCCGGTGGCACCTCCACCGCCACCACCGCGACGGTGACCCCGAGCGCGGGGCCCCACGGCTCGATCACCCCCGAGACGCCCCAGGACGTCGACATCCTGGCAACGGCGGGGTTCACCCTGGCGGCCGACCCCGGTTTCGAGCCCGGGCCGGTGACGGGCACCTGTGGCGGCTCCCTGACGGGCACGGCCTTCACCACCGATCCGGTGGTCACCGACTGCACCGTCGAGGCCGTCTTCGTGCCCCAGACCGCGACCACCCTGCTGCCGCCGGCGCTGCCCATCCGCGTCGGCACCAGCGCGACGTTCACCGCCGAGGTCTCGAGCGCATCCGGAGCCCCCACCGGCGGGCAGGTCGAGATCGCGGCATCGAGCGGAGAGAGCTGCGTCGACGACACGCCGTCGGTGGGCTCGGTGGCGGTCTTCTCGTGCGACCTCACCCTGGCCACCACGGGGGAACCCACCGTGATGGCCACCTTCTCCGGCTCCACCGGGCACGGCGGCAGCTCGTCGGCTCCCGAGACGGTCCTGGTCCGGCGCTTCGCCGACCTGTCGGTGACCGTCGACGACGGGGAGACCGTCTGGCACGAGGGCGTCCCGCTGGTCTACACGATCGAGCTGCGCAACGCCGGACCCGACGAGGCACCGGGCTCGAGGATCGTCACCGCCGCCGTACCCGTGCTGACCGACGTCCAGTGGCAGTGCCTGGAGGTGGGAGGCGCGGTCTGCCCCGTGGCCAACGGCACCGGAGAGATCGACCTGACCGTCTCGCTGCCGGCCGCCGGCGGTCTCGACCTCGTCTACGGCGGACTGGTTCCGAACGGCTGGCAGGGCTCGGTCGCCCTCGGCGCGCAAGCGATCGCCGACACCGAGTCTCCGAGCGACGTGTACGACTTCGGCGCGGCCAACGACCTCGCCATGGACGTCGACCTGCCGACCCGGATCTTCTCCGACGGCTTCGAGAACGGGGACACCTCGGCCTGGACCTTCGCCACACCCTAGGTCCGCCGTCGCCGGGTGGAACCCGGCCGCATCGGCTCCTCACCGGCTATGATGGTGGCCGTTCTAATGACGGTCCATCGAGACGAAAAGCCGCTCGGCGCACCCCGGGAGAGCGCTGGAGAGAGCGAGCCGCCGCTGGCGCGGCTCGCCGATCTCACCTGGACCGAGGTTCGCGGGATCCGCCCCGAGAGGGCGGTGGCGATCCTGCCGGTGGGCGCCGTCGAGGCCCACGGGCCGCACCTGCCGCTGACCACCGACGTGATCATCGCCGAGGCCATGGCGCGGGAGGGCGCGTCGAAGCTCCGCCGCCGCGGGCTCGAGCCGGTGCTCCTTCCCGCCCTCGCCTATACGCCGGCGCGTTTCGCCGTGGGCTTCCCGGGCACGGTGTCGTTGCGGCCGGAGGCGCTCGTGGCGCAGATCGTCGACATCGCCCGCGGGCTCGAGGGCTGGGGTTGGCGAACCCTCGTCGTGGCCAACGCTCATTTCGATCCCGCCAACCTCGGGGCGCTCTATCAAGCCCTCGACGCCTGCGCCGAGGCCGGTCTGCCGCGGCCGGTCTTTCCCGACGTGACGCGCAAGCCCTGGGCTCTGCGGCTCAGCGACGAGTTCAAGAGCGGCGCCTGCCATGCCGGGCGCTACGAGGGATCGGTGGTGCTCGCCGAGCGGCCGGACCTCGTCCACCGCCGGACCATGGCGAGTCTCGAGCCCAACCCGGTATCGCTGTCCAACGCCATCCGCCTGGGTCAGCAAAGCTTCGAGGAGGCCGGCGGGCCCGCCGCCTATTTCGGGTATCCTTCCGACGCCACCGCCGACGAAGGCCGGCGCACCGTGATGGTGCTCGGCGAGATCCTCGACGAGGCGGTCGCCCAGGCGCTGGCGATCGCCGGCTGAAAGACCCGTTTGCTGAAAGAGCCGTTTGCTGAA
>JAGQSE010000503.1 GCA_020439725.1 Acidobacteriota bacterium | reverse complement strand
CGGGTTTCGACGACCTGCCGCAGAAGGCTCGCCGCCTCCGACGAGCGACCTTGTATCAGAAGGCTCGAAGCGAGGTCGCGTCTCGCCTGGGCGACGGCTTCCGGATCCGAGCCCAGCGCCTGCCAGAGGTCCAGGGCCTCGCGGTAGCACGCTTCCGCGCCTCGGAAGTCCTCCCGGCGAACGAGCAAGCCGCACCGGTCACCGATGGCCCGGGCGAGAGCGGCGTCGCCATCCGGGTGCTTCTCCCGGCGCAGCGCCGCCACGAGCTCGAGCTGCTCCTCGGCTTCCGGGTAGAGCCCCAGATCGACGTACAGCCCACCGAAGGTCTCCAGGAACTCGGTCAGCGTCTGCGGGTCGTCTCCCAGCTCGTCGATGCGTCGCCAGGCATCCCGCATCAGGTCCTCTATCGTCGAGACCTCTCCATGGGCCCGGTCGAGCCCTGCGGAACGGATGGCCTCCTTCATGAAGCTCATCACCCGGTGGGTCCTGGCACGCTCCACCACCGCCCTCTGCCAGAGCAGAGCCGAGGCCACGGCGAAGGTGCCGGCAAAGAGCAGGAAGACGAGGAACGACAGCGTCACCCAACGATGGCGGCTCAGAAACCTCGCCGCTCGATAGCTGCGGCTCCCCGAGCGGGCGGAGACCGGTCGGCCTTCCAGAAAACGTTTCAGATCGTCCGCCATACCTTCCACGGAGCCATAGCGATGCTCAGGATCCTTGCGCAACGCCTTGAGCACGATGCTGTCGAGATCTGCCGCCTGGGGCCTCCGAAAACGCGGGTGGCGGAGCCGGCATCTCGATCGATCCTCGGACAGAGCCCAGCTCGGTCTTCTCGGCTCCTGTTCGCAGATGGCACGGGCCAGCTCCAGGTCTCCCCCCGACGGCAGGCGATACGGCATTTGACCCGTCAACAGCTCGAAGGCCACGACGGCGAGGGAATAGATGTCGCTCTGGGTGCCGAGGGTCGTTCCGCAAACCTGCTCCGGGCTGGCGTAGCGCAGCGTCATGGGTCTCTGGTGCTGATCGGTCAGCAGGGCGTCGGCCTCCGGCGCCAACAGCTTGGCAATCCCGAAATCGAGCAGCTTGGGCACCCCTTCGGAGGTCACCAAGATGTTCGATGGTTTGAGATCGCGGTGGACGACCAGATGACTGTGGGCGGCCTGCAGGGCGGAGCAGATCTCGATCAATAGCTGGACCTGCCCGGCGATGGGCAGCGCGCGGCGGCGACAGTACTCGTCGATGGGCAAGCCGTCGACGTACTCCATGACGAAGTAGGGCAAACCCGCTCGAGTCAGACCGCCGTCGAGAACCCGCGCGATGTTGGGGTGCTCGAGCTTGGCAAGGATCTGCCGCTCGCGGAAGAAGCGCAGAACCACGACGCGGCTCATCCGAGCGCTTCGCACCAGCTTGATGGCCACCCGCTTGCGGAAGTCCTCTTCCCTCGACGCGAGGAGGACGACCCCCATCCCACCCTCTCCGAGGCGTCGCTCGATGCGATAGGGACCGACCCGGTCTCCTGGACGGGGTTCCGCGACGGTGCCGCCCTGGAGCCCTCCCGACGCCGGACGGAAGAGCGATCGGATCGGACCGTCGAGCAACGAAAAGTCGATCGACCGCTGGCCGAGGAGGGAATCGATCTCTGCACGTAGGGTGACGTCGCCGGCGCAGGCGAGGTCGAGGAACTCGGGTCTTGCGTCCGAGGCTAGGTCTAGAGCTTGAGCGAGGACGTGCTTGACGCGATCGAGATTCCCCGTACCCATGCTCTCCCCGGAGAAGGTCGGTCACCCTCCTCCTGACGGTCGCCGAGCTCGTCACCTTCCACCCTCCCTACAGTGTGTTCGAGGCTTCCCAAGGACACCCAGGCACTCCTCCAGTGCGCGCTTCCCGAGGGGCGCCCCAAAAGCCGCTCGCAGAAGAAGATGAATAGATTTCAGTCCGAACCGGATCGCAGTGCCACGAGCGCTCCGTGGCGAGCCGAGACCCGGCGACGAAGCCTCTTTACCTCAGCGCACAGCCGGCTCTCGAGCGCGAGCGTCCAGTCGCCCGCTAGGAACGGTGAACCTGACGCTTCAGCCAGAGCTTGGCGTGCTTCCAGTCGCGCATCACGGTCGCTCGGGAAACCGCCAGGTGGTCCGCTACTTCATCGAAGGTAAGCCCACCAAAGACGTGCAGCTCGACGATCCTCGAGCCTCGAGGATCCAGTGCAGCAAGGTCCTTGAGCGCATCGTCAAGGGCGATCAGGTCCGGATCCTTCTCGATCGCAATGTCGAGGCCGAGCTCCTCTTGAATCGAGATTCGAGGCTCGCCGCTTCCACGTTTTTGCGCACGTCGCCGCCGCGCGTGGTCGACAAGGATTCGACGGATCAGCTCTGCAGAGATGGCAAAAAATTCGCGCCGATTCTGAAACTGTACATTTCGCTGGCTCGCGAGCTTCACATAGAGCTCGTTGACCACGGCGGTGGGCTCGAGGGTGTGGCCTGGCTTTTCCAGCTGGAACTGATGACGAGCGATCTTCCGCAGCTCATCGAAAACGAGCGGAATCACTTGGTCACGAGCGCCTTCGTCTCCTTCGCTCCAAGCACGAAGGAGTCGCGTAATTTCTCCAAGAGTCTCTGTCATGATTCCTAATTCTAGCTGATGTTCTGATCATCCGAGACGGTTTTCAGAGCACCGTCCAGAAATGGCAAGGCAGTAGCCCACCTCCGGCCCGCTCCGACGAGACTCCATCCCGATCCGCCGAGATTCTCGCTCCCCCCCTTTCGACCGCGACAGCGCGGCGGCGCTCGCAATGAGTAACCGTTGAATATTTCGATACATAAATACGAAATCTCCATGACACATCTTCGGAGGGTCTTGACGCGATGTGAGTCGAGGGCGGGGCTGCAAGCGAGTTCCGGGGTCGTCCCGGGATCACCTCCCCCCGCTGAGCCTGGATCTGGACGAAGCGGCCTGGGCGCCAACCCCGCGGATCGCGGAGCTCGTGGTGCCGAGGACTTGGAACTGGACGATCTTCCGGGAATTGGGTGGTGCACCTTTGCCCGAGCACATCGGCAATTGGATCCTCGGGGAGCCGCTGGGCAGCGGCGGCATGGGAGCCGTGTACAAGGCCCGGCACAAGGACCTGAGCACTCCGGCGGCGATCAAGGTGATCCGACCGCAGCTGTCGGACGAGGCCGAAGCTCAGACCCGGTTCGAGCGGGAGGCGGCGATTCAGGCCCGGCTGCGGCACCCCAACATCGCTCGGGTCCTCGACTACCACAAGCAGGACGGCCGTTGCTTCCTGGTCATCGAGTTCCTCGACCACGGCAGCCTGGCGAACGAAATTGAACAGCGACGGGGCTCGGTGCCCATCGCCCAGGCCCTGGCCTGGACCCGTCAGGCCCTCGCGGCCCTCGCCTACGCCCACCGCCAAGGCATCGTCCACCGCGACATCAAGCCCGCGAACCTTCTGCTCGACGAGGATGGCCAGGTCCGGGTGACGGATTTCGGCATCGCCTGGGACCTCAGGCTCTCGCGGATGACGGGCACCGGCGTCGCGCTGGGCACGCCGCAGTACATGAGCCCCGAGCAGCTGCTCACCCCCGAGACGGTCGACGAACGCAGCGACGTCTACGCCATGGGGGTGGTCCTCTACGAGCTGCTGGCGGGACGACCGCCTTTCGACGGCGACAACCTCTTCGAAGTTGCCAACGCCCAGGTGAAACGGGCGCCTCCCCGGCTGTCAGAGCTGCGCCCCGACGTCACGCCGGAGCTCGAAGCGGTCGTCCACCGGGCTCTGGCCAAGCAGGCGGCGGCTCGTTTCTCGTCCTGTCAGGAGTTCCTCGAAGCGCTCGAGGAGGTTACTGGCGAGCCAGGGCAAGGGGCTTCTTCATGCGTCTTCCACGGCGCCGTGCCGACCGGAGACGGCACCGTGCAGCGGATCCCGCCCCGACCTTCCAGCCATCGCCCGCGTCCCCCCGGGCGTGGCCCGTCCGTCAGGTCGATGGCGACCACCACCCTTCTCGTGCTGGCTGCCATCGCCGTCGGAGTCGTGGCGTTGGAGCTCTTCGTCCACCCGGAGCCTCCCCCGATCACCGACGCCAGCGAGGCCATCAGCCAGGCGCAACGGGCGGCGGCCCACGCAGAGTCGGCAAGGGCCGCCGCCGACGCGGCCGTCAGGGCCGCTGGTCACGCCGAGAAGAGCGCCGCCGGCGCTGGACACCCCGGTCAAAGCTCTGACGCCGCGCGCGCCCAACTGGCGGAGGCGAGGTCGGCTCTCGATCGGGCCGCGGAGGCTTCGACCCAGGCGGGGACCGACGCCAAAACCGCTTCTCGGGCACATCGGGACGCTCGCGCCGCCGCCGAAGCTGCCGGCCTCGACCTGTCTCGTCCGCCCCGGGGCGAGGTCCATCTGCCCACGGTCGTCCCCCCTCCGGGAAGCCCGGAGTCCGAGCAGGCGATGCACCAGGCGGTCGAGCACGCTCAGCGGTCTGCGGCTCGGGCCGCCGCTGATCAGCAGCGCGCCGAGGCGGCAGTCAAGGAGGCGGAGGTCCGCATCGCCGAGGCCAGCGGCCGGGTGGCGGCGTTGGATGGTCGTCCAGCGAAGAAGGGCAAGGGGGGAGAGGGTCAGGACACGCTGCCGCAGGAGGACGGTGGCGGTGGCGCGGGCAAGGCAGGAGAGGGAGGCGATCTTCAGGACTCTGGACCCGACTCGGGCCCCGGGTCCGGCCCAGGAGACGGTCCGCAACCGCCGGCAGTAGATCTCGCGGACGTCGGCCTGAGCCCGGTGGTCGCGGTGCTCGTCCAAGGCGACGCCGCGCTCGCCGCTCCCTTCGAGCTCGAGCTCGAGGCCCGACTCCGTCGCTCGGGACTCGACGTTCGGGACGAGCGCAACTCACCCGCCCTCCGCACCCTGCTCACGGCCACGACGGCCGTCGATCTCCAGACTCTGCCAAAAACCTTGGTGGAAGCCGGTTTCCAGGTGCTGGTTCGAGTGGAGATCGAGAAGGGCCAAAGCCGTCAAATCGATCTCCTCAGCCAGAAGGCGAGCCTCGTGGCAGCCCGGGTCCACATCAACTCCGACCTGCTTCTCACCGGCAAGCCCATCGGTCCCGGCTGGAGCGAGCTGATCGAGTACACCGAGCTCTCCGCCGGCGCCAAGGCGAGACGGTTAATGGTCGCCCAGACATCCGAACTGGTCGCTGCCATCCGCCGAGACTGGCAAGAGATGAGGGCCAGTGGAGCCAACAAGAAGAGTCCTCGCTCATGATGCCGACTCCGCATCGAACCAGGACCGGCCTTCCGCTCGAGGCCCGCAACGGGAGGCCCAACCACCCACCGGAAGCTTGGACCCTCGGCCGCGACGTCGGCAACGACCTCGTCATCGACCATCCCCTGGTCTCGCGCCACCACGCTCGGATACGGCGAGGGGCCGAGGGCTTCGTGCTCGAGGACCTGGGGTCCACCAACGGGACCTTCGTGGACGGACGTAGGTCCCTCCGCACCGTCCTCCGGCCGGGAGACCGGTTCTCGGTTGCCTCGCAGTCGTTCTATCTCGACCAGAGCGGAGAGCCCCGCCGTTACGACCAGGATCGCAGCCTGACCCTCGAGGCAGCGGGGCTCCGGGTCGACAAGGCTGTCGGCAGGCACCGCGTCATCACGCTCATCGACGGCATCTCGCTGACCATCGGGCCCTCCCAGGTGGTCGGTCTCATGGGGCCCAGCGGCTCCGGCAAGACGACGCTCCTCGAGAGTCTCAACGGCTACCTGCCGCCGTCCGCCGGTCAGGTCCTGCTCAACCAGCGTGACCTCTATGAGCACTTCGACCGGTTCCGGCTCGACATCGGCTACGTGCCGCAGGACGACATCCTCCACTCACAGCTCCGTGTCCGCGACGCCCTCTTCTACAGCGCTCGTCTCAGGCTGCCCCCGGACACCCGCAACCGTGAGATCGATCTGCGCATCGAGCGAGTTCTCGACCAGCTCGGACTGGCGGAGGTCGCCGACCGCCGCATCGGGTCGCCGGCGGACAAGGACAAGGTGCTGAGCGGAGGTCAGAGGAAACGCGTCAACATGGCGCTGGAGCTCCTCACCGAGCCCTGGCTGCTCTTCCTCGACGAACCGACGTCCGGGCTCTCCTCCGCCGATGCCCTGCAGGTCCTGCGGGTCCTGCGCCGGCTCGCCGACCAGGGCCGGACGGTGGTCCTGTCGATCCACCAGCCGAGCCTCGAGGTCTTTCGCCAGATGACCCACGTGGCGATGCTGGCCAAGGACCCGGGCAGTCCGGAGCCGGCCCGGCTCGCCTACTTCGGCCCCGCCTTCCCGGACTCTCTACGCTTCTTCAACCGCGATCTGCCTCCGATCCTCGACACCGGGCCGCCGGTCACACCGGAGATCCTCTTCGACGGGCTGCAGAAACACTCCACTGCCGAGTGGGTCCGCCGCTTCGCCGCCAGTCCCTACGCTGCGCAGCCTCAGCGGGTCCGGCGTGCGCCGCAGGGCCCGGGCCGGTCCGCCGTCGCCCGCGACTCCGGTCTCCACCAATGGTGGTCCCTGCTGCAGCGGGACCTCGCCATCAAGCGGCGCGAC
>JAGQSE010000502.1:2559-5845 GCA_020439725.1 Acidobacteriota bacterium | reverse complement strand
CACCGCATCGTCATCGAAGGCTCCGGCGAGGTCGCCCGGTCGGGCCTGATGCGCTCCGGCGAGAGCTTTTCCTACCGCTTCCCCGAGGCGGGCCGCTTCGTCATCCGCGACACCCACGAGGAGGGAGCCGTGACGGTGGTCGAGGTGGTGTCACGATGAACCTCGGCGCCGCGACCCTGGTCGATCTCAGCGTCGATCTCGGCCCGAGCCCATCGGAGGCGGTTCCGGTGGAGCTCGAGAGCATGTCCCACGACTTCGGCGGCCGGCACCTGGCGGAGCTGGTGGGAACGACGCAGGACCAGCTCCCCGACGGCCTCGGCTGGGCCAGCGAGCGGGTGCACGCCATCACCCACTCGAGCACCCACGTCGATGCGCCCTTTCACTACTCCCCGCGGTGTGGCGGACGCCCCAGCCGCACCATCGACGAGCTGCCGCTCGAGTGGTTCTGGGGACCCGGGGTGTGCATCCCGGTCGATGGCGCGGCCACCGACCGGCGGGTCGGTGTCGACGAACTCGCCGCTTTCGAGCGCCGCGAGGGCCTGCGGGTCGACGCCGGGCACCTCGTCTTGTTTCGCACCGGCGCCGAGTCGTGGCATGGCGATGCGGCGTACAACGACCAGGGCCGGGGTCTCGAGCCGTCTTTGATTCGCGAGCTGGTCGGGCGTGGCGTCCGTGTCCTCGGCACCGATGCCTGGAGCATCGACCCACCGTTCGGCGTCATGAGTGACCAGCTCGCGAGCTTTGGTCCGCGCTCCGTTTGGTCGGCGCACTACGTGGGTCGCGACCACGAGTTCTGCGCCATCGAGCGGCTGTGCAATCTCGACCGGCTCCCGGCGAGCGGGTTCTGGTTGTCGTGTTTTCCCATCAAGGTCCGGCGTGGCAGCGGTGGCTGGGTGCGTGCCGTGGCCTATCTCGACGCAGCGCCTGAAGCTGCTGTGGAAAGGAGGGTCTCGTGAACCGAGCCACGGTGCTGGCCTCGGCAACCCTGCTCCTGATGGGCGGAGCCCGAGCGGCCTCCGCCGACGCCAACGCGGATATCGAGCGCGGCCGCCAGCTGGTCGAGGCTCGCTGCGCCGCTTGCCATGACCTCGCGCCGTCGGGCGCGGTGAGCGTCCTCGATCGCTTCGACAGCGACGGTCCGGTGCTCTACTACGCCGGCTCGAAATTCCGACCCGGCTGGCTCGAAGCCTGGCTCAAGGCGCCCGAGCGCATCCGGCCCGCCGGCTATCTGCCCTTCCGCTACACCGTGGCGACGGAGGACGGTGACCGGATCGACGAGACGTTGATTCCCGAGCACCTCCGCTTGTCGCCCGAGGAGGCCCACGAGGCGGCGGCGTTCCTCGCCACCCTCGTGCAACCGGTCAATCCGTACCCCACCACCGAGGCCAAGGCGTCACTCCGCCCCGCCGTCCACTTCGAGAAGATCCTGCCTTGCGGCGCCTGCCATCAGGACCGTCCCGGGGTCGGTGGGCTCTCCGGACCCGAGCTGTATCGGGCCCGCGAGCGGCTCGAGCGCAGCTGGACACTGGCCTTCGTCGAGGATCCGCCCTACTGGGGACCCAAGCCCATGCCCAAGGTCAACGTACGCGGGGACCTCTTGACGGCCCTCGGCGACTTCCTGTTTTCCGACGAAGAGGCCACGACCGGCGAGGCGCCGCAGCTGGGGTCCCTCGCCCTCACCGGCGACGGAGCGCCGCGGCAGGCCGCCGATCCCGGGGAGCGGATCTATCTGATGCTCTGCTCGCAATGCCACGGCGTGTCAGGCAACGGCCGCGGGATCAACTCCGCTTCGATGTTCATTGCCCCGCGCAACCACACCTCCTTCGAAGAGATGGCGGTCCTGAGCGACGATCATCTCTTCTCGACCATCAAGCGGGGCGGGACGTCGGTCGGCAAGTCCGCCCTCATGCCCGCCTGGGGCGGCGTCTTGAGCGACGACGAGATCCACCTGGTGATGACCCACCTGCGCCGCTTGAGCGGCACAGGGTCCTGAGCCCCGGCGAGCACGGCGAGGAGAGCATGAAGATCGAACGACAGCGCGTGGTGATCACGGGCGTCGGCGCCGTCACCCCGGTGGGGAGTGGCCGCGACGCCTTCTGGCAGGCGATCTGTGAGGGCCGGAGCGGGACACGGCGCCTCGACCATCTGCCCGGTGGATTTCCGGTCGAGACCTTTCGGTCGCAGGTGGTGGCACGAGTGGCGGACGACGACCTGCCGGAGCGGGTCGGGTCCGAGCCCGAAGACCGGCGGCTCCGGCTGGGCCGACGAGCCCTCGAGCTGGTCCTAGAGGACGTGGGGCTGAACGAGGAGGAGCGAGCCGAGACCTGCCTGGTCCTGGGCAACGCCGTCGGCGCCCCGTCGGCGGCGGAGGCCCTGTGGCTCGAGCTCGAGCGCCGCGGCGGCGATTGGCGCGACCTCCGCGCCGAGGAGCTGCTGCGCCAGCTTTCCTTCCACAGCCTGACCCACGAGCTCGCCCTCGAGGCCGGCTGCCTCGGTCAGGCGGTGACCCTGTCGACCGGTTGCACGGCGGGTCTCGACGCCATCGGCGCGGCCTTCGAGCTGGTCCAGTCGGGTCAGGCCACGCGGGTGATCGCCGGTTCCGTGGAGGCTCCATTGACCCCGGTGGTCTTCGCCTCCTTCGACCTGATCGGCGCCATCTCGAAGCGCAACGACGACGCCGAGCATGCTTCGCGCCCCTGGGACGAGCAGCGCGACGGCTTCGTCCTGGCGGAGGGCGCCGCCCTGGTCTTGCTCGAGGAGCGTCAGGCCGCCCTGGAACGCGGTGCCACGATCTATGCCGAGATCTGCGGCTTCGCCTCGCTCAGCAACTCGTACCACATGAACAAGTTGCCCAAGAGCGGCGAAGAGCTCAGCGAGTGCATCGACCAGGTCCTGGCCGACGCCCGCGTCGCCCCCGAGGCCATCGACCACGTCAACGCCCACGGCAGCTCGACCGAGCAGAATGACGTCTGCGAGACCAACGCCTTGAAGCGCTCCCTGGGAACCCGTGCTCGCCAGATCACCGTCAACTCGCTCAAGTCGATGATCGGGCACGCCTTGGGAGCCTCGAACGCCATCGAGATCGCGGCCTGCGCCTTGAGCCTCAAGCACCAGCACCTCTTCCCGACCATCAACTTCGAGCGGCCCGGTGACGAGTGCGACCTCGACTACGTGCCCAACGTCGGCCGTGACGCGGAGATGCGCTACCTGCTCAAGCTGAGCAGCGGCTTCTCGGGCATCCACTCGGCGATGGTCCTGGCCGCTCCCGAGGCGTCCTGAGGTGGCG
>JAGQSE010000502.1:0-2426 GCA_020439725.1 Acidobacteriota bacterium | reverse complement strand
TTGATCGAACGCATCAAGCCCAAGATCGAGGGCGACCGCACCGTCTGGGAGTACGAGCTGGTGGTGAGCGAGGAGGAGCTGCCGCTGGCCGACGGCACGCCCTACAAGGTCTGGGCGTTCAACGGCACCGTCCCCGGTCCGACGCTGCTCGCCCGCGAGGGGGACTGGGTGCGGATCACGCTGATCAACGAGACCTCGAACCCCCACACCATTCACTCCCACGGTCTGTACGTGCCGCTGCGCATGGACGGGGTGCCCCACGCCCTGAACGGCGGTCACCAGGGCCATGGGATGGAGCACATGCCGGCCTGGACGCAACCCGTCGAGCCCGGCGGGTCCTACACCTACGAGTACATCGCGCGGCCCGCGGGTACCCACTTCTACCATTGCCACGTCAACCCCAACGAGCACCTGGATCGAGGTATGAGCGGAGCGCTCATCGTCCTGCCCCGGCTGCAGGAGCCGCCGGTCGACGTCGACGTCATCTGGCTGATCGACGAGTGGAACAGCGCCTACGCGCAGCAGGGCACCCCCGGCCACCCGCGCGAGATGGGGGACTACAACTTCTTCACGATCAACGGCGCGTCGTTCCCCGCCACGGAGGCGATCCGCGCGGCCACCGGCACCGTCGTCCGGCTGCGCATCATCAACGTCGGGGTGCTGAGCCACCCGATGCACCTCCATGGCCACAGCTTTCTGGTCACCCACAAGGACGGGCAACCGCTGGCGGAGCCCGTCGAGATGGACACCGTCCTGGTGGGGCCGGCCGAACGGGTGGATTTGATCATCGCCGCCAACAATCCCGGGACCTGGCACTTCCACTGCCACGCTTCGCCCCATGTGACCAACGACGGCAAGTACCCCGGCGGCATGATGAGCCACCTCGTGGTTGGGGATGATCCCTTCCCCGAGACCGGCGAAGGTCCGGTGGCCCCGGGACTCGAAGAGCTGCGCCGGAGCTGGCGCCGCTACGCCCGCGCCGCCCTCGGTCTACCGCCGGAAGCTGAGGGGCGAGTAATGGGGCGAGTAGAGGAATAGCTATCTTGCTCAAACATCACACATCTGCTACCTTCCGGCGCCGAGACGTCTCGAATCGATCGAGGGGCGCCGGCGCGGCTTCCGTTCCCGGTACCTCATCCCGGCGGGGACACGAGCCTGCGCGCGCCGTGCCTCGGCACGACGGCGCCCGCGTGGCTCCACGATGTGGAGGATGGCACGATGGGTCAAGAAGCGGAGTGTCTGGCGCACGCCGGGGGCAAGAGCGGAGCGGGCAAGGCGCACCTCGAAGGCACGGGACTCTCCTTCCGCGGCGAGCTCAGCTTCGACATCCCGATCGGCGAAGTGAAGAGCGTCGACGCCAAGAAGGGCCAGCTGATCGTCGTCACCGCCGCCGGCGAGACACGCCTCGACCTCGGTCCCAAGGCCGAGAAATGGGCGCTCAAGATCCGCTATCCCAAGGGCCGTCTCGACAAGCTGGGGATCAAGCCGGGCTCCCGGGTGAGCGTCCTCGGCGTCGAAGACGAGGACTTCTGGGCCGAGCTCGACCAGCGCGACGCCGAAGCCAGCCGCGAGCTCAGCGAAGGTCGCGATTTCATCTTCCTCCGGGTCGACGACGAGGCGGAGCTCGAGCGCCTGGCCGGTCTCGAGCGCTATCTCGACCGCGACGGGTCGATCTGGGTCCTGTGGCCCAAGGGCCAGTCACACATCAAACGCGACCACGTGTTCGCCGCGAGCAAGGCGGCGGACCTGGTGGACGTCAAGATTTGCGCCTTCTCCGACGAGCTCAGCGGTCTCAAGGTGATGATCCCCAAGGCCCGGCGCTGAGGCTGCCGCCCAGCCCGTCGGCCCAGGACGTCCCCGACCTTCCCGAACCCTTCGAGAAAGGACGGTTGCCGTGAAAACCTGGCTTCTGGTCATCTTCGGTGCCTTGGCGGTCCTCATCGTGGCGGTCCTGGTGATCGGTTGGCTCCTGCCTCGCAACCACCAGGCGTCTCGCTCCGTCGTGGTCGACCAGCCGCCGGAGGCCATCTGGTCGGTGATCACGGACTATGCGGCGGCACCCGAGTGGCGCAAAGACATCGCGTCGGTGCGCCGCGAAGAGCGGGACGGTCAGACCGTTTGGGTCGAGGTCAGCCAGAACGGCGACGAGATCGGCTACGTGACCGTGGAGAGCCGTGAGCCCGAGCACTTGGTGCGCCGCATCGTCGGCGACGATCTACCCTTCGGCGGTGACTGGACCTTCGAGATCGAACCGGCTGCAGCGGGCTCGAAAGTGACGATCACCGAGACCGGTTATGTCGACAACCCGATCTTCCGCTTCGTCTCCGTGGTATTCATCGGCCACCCCCGCTTCATGGACCAGTACCTCCGCTTCCTCGGCGAGCGCTTCGGCCAGACGGTGACCCCGACCGACGCCTGAACGGTCG
>JAGQSE010000501.1:4227-6683 GCA_020439725.1 Acidobacteriota bacterium | reverse complement strand
GGTCTCGAGGCCGGCCAGAAGCTGATCGTCTCGGGTCTGCAGAAGATCGGCGAGGGCGCCCCGGTGCAGGACGCCGCCGCCATGGGCCAGGGTCACGGCGGCCCCGGGGGCGCGCCGGCCGAGGCGGGCGCCGGCGGCGAGGGTCACGATGCGTCCGAGGGCGGGGAGAGGCACTAAGTGTTCAGCCAGTTCTTCATCCGCCGTCCGATCCTCGCGACGGTCTGCTCGCTGCTCATCATCCTGGCGGGTGCCATCACCATCCCGCTGCTGCCCATCGCGCGCTACCCGGACCTGGCACCGCCCAGCGTCCAGGTGACGGCGGTCTACACCGGCGCCAACGCCGAGGCGGTCGAGACCGCCGTCACCACCCCCCTCGAGCAGGCCATCAACGGCGTCCAGGGGATGAGCTACATCCGTTCGTCGAGCACCAACACCGGCATCTCGACCCTCACCGTCACCTTCGAGATCGGCCGCGACCCGGACCTGGCCGCCGTCGACGTCCAGAACCGCGTCAACCAGGCCTTGGGCCGCATGCCCGCGGTGGTGCGCACCAACGGCATCACGGTGAACAAGGCGACGACCGGTTTCCTCGGCGCCATCGGGTTCTTCTCGCCGGACAACCGCTACGACTCGCTGTTCATCAGCAACTACCTCGACGTTTACGTCCGCGACGCCATCAAGCGCGTTTCCGGCGTCGGCGACGTGATCGTCTTCGGCGAGCGCAAGTTCGCCATGCGCGTCTGGCTCGATCCGGCGCAGCTCGCCGGTCGCGGTCTCACCGCCTCCGACGTGGTCGCCGCCTTGGAGGAGCAAAACCTGCAGATCGCCGCCGGCGCCATCGGCAGCTCGCCGGCGGACGATTCGCAGCGCTACCAGATCAGCGTCAAGGCCCAGGGCCGGCTGACCTCCCAGACCGAGTTCGAGAATGTCGTGGTCAAGGCCGGTGCCGATGGAACGCTCGTGAGGCTCAAAGACATCGGTCGCGTCGAGCTCGGCGCCGAAAACTATGACTCCATCCTCCGGTTCGGTGGTTTCGAGGCCGCCGGCATGGGCATCACGCTGCTCCCCGGTGCCAATGCCATCGAGGTCTTCGACGGCGTGCGCCAGGAGCTCGAGCGGCTCGAGAAGGACTTCCCGCCGGGGCTCCAGGCGCGCATCGCCTTCGACAACGTCAGCGTCGTCCGCGAATCCATCGTCGAGGTGCTCAAGACCCTCCTCGAGGCCATCGGCCTGGTGGTCCTGGTGATGTTCCTCTTCCTCCAGAACTGGCGCTCGACGATCATCCCGGCCATCACCATCCCGGTGTCGCTGATCGGCACCTTCGCCTTCGTCAAGCTCTTCGACTTCTCGATCAACACGCTGACGCTCTTTGGCATCGTGCTGGCCACGGGCATCGTGGTCGACGACGCCATCGTGGTCATCGAGAACATCGAGCGGCACATCCGAGACTCGGGCAAGCCCGCCCGCGCCGCCGCCCTCGACGCCATGCGCGAGGTGTTCTCGGCGGTGGTGGTGATCGGCGTCGTGCTGGTCTCGGTGTTCGTGCCCGCGGCCTTCCTGCCCGGCACCACCGGTCGCATGTACCAGCAGTTCTCGCTGACCATCGCCTTCGCGGTGGTGCTCTCGGTGTTCAACGCCGTGACCTTCACGCCGGCGCTGGCGGGGCTCCTTCTCGACAAGGAGAGCCACGTCCACGGCGGCTTCTTCGCCTGGGTCAACCGGGTCATCGAGAGCGGGACGAACACCTACCAGCGCGCGGTCAAGTGGGCCCTCGGCTGGCGCTGGGCGCTGGTCGGGCTCTTCCTGGTGGGGCTCCTGGCCACCTGGTACCTGTTCCGCGTGGTGCCGCCGTCCTTCGTGCCGGCGGAGGACGAGGGCTACTTCATCACCATCCTCCAGGCGCCTCCGGGCTCGTCGCTCCAGTACACCGGCGAAATCGCCCGCCAGGCGGAGCAGATCCTGCTGGCGCAGCCCGAGGTGGCGGCGGTCTTCTCGGTGGCCGGGTTCAGCTTCAGCGGTTCGGCCCCCAACCAGGGTCTGATGTTCACCCGCTTGAAGGACTACGACGAGCGGCGGGATCCGGGCCAATCCCTCGACGCGGTCTTGAACCGGGTCCGCGGCCAGCTCTTCGGCATCCCCGGGGCGCTGGTCATCGCCGTCGCGCCACCGGCCATCCAGGGTCTGTCGACCTTCGGCGGCTTCCAATTCGAGGTCCTCGACCAGGCCGGTGGTGACATCTCACGGCTGGCCGACGTCACCCAGCAGGTGATCCAGCAGGGCAACCAATCGGGCCGGGTGACGGGGCTGTTCACCAGCTTCACCGCCACCGACCCGCAGCTGGTGGTCGACATCGACCGCGATCGGGCACGGAGCTTCGGTCTGCCGGTGCGCGAGGTGACCAACGCCCTCGGGATCCTCCTCGGCTCCGCCTATGTCAACGACTTCGACTTCAACGA
>JAGQSE010000501.1:0-4133 GCA_020439725.1 Acidobacteriota bacterium | reverse complement strand
TTGTCGGCGGTGATCTCGACCCGCGAGGCGACGGCGCCGGCGGTGATCAGCCACTTCAACCTGTTCCGCTCGGCGGAGATCACCGGTTCGGCGGTGCCCGGGGTGAGCTCGGGCGAGGCGCTCCAGGTGATGCAGGGCATCGCCGACGACACGCTCTCCCAGGGCTTCGACTTCGCCTGGGCGGGCCAGTCCCTCGAGGAGATCAAGTCCGGCTCCCAGTCGATCTTCATCTTCGCGTTGAGCCTGCTCGTCGTCTATCTCGTGCTCGCCGCCTTCTACGAGAGCTGGGTGCTGCCCTTCATCATCCTCCTCGGGGTGCCGCTGGCGGTGTTCGGCGCGTTGAGCGCCCAGCTGCTGCGCGGCTTCTCGAACGACGTCTTCTGCCAGGTGGGTCTGATCATGCTCATCGGCCTGGCGGCGAAGAACTCGATCCTCATCGTCGAGTTCGCCGAGCAGCTCCGCGAGCAGGGCCGCTCGATCCTCGAGGCGGCCATCGAGGCCGCGAGGATCCGCCTGCGACCGATCCTCATGACCTCGCTGGCGCTGATCCTCGGCGTCCTGCCGCTAGCCCTGGCCACCGGTGCAGGGTCCGGGGCTCGCAACTCCGTCGGCACCGCGGTGGCCGGCGGCATGCTGGCGTCGACGGTGCTGTCGGTGATCTTCATCCCCGTCCTCTACGTGGTCGTCCGCTCGCTGGCCCCCGGCGGCGGCTCCCACCAGATGCACGCGGAGGATGACGAGACCGAGCTCGACACCGCCACCGAAGGCGCCTGAGGACGGCCACGCCGTGAGCTACGGCGAGGAGCCGCTTCGGACACCGGGGCCGACCCGTCGCGGGCTCGGCCCCGGAAGCCACCCGGCAGGCCGCGCTCGTGCCTTGGTCTTCATGAGGACCGCCCGATGATCTTCTTCAAAAAGCGACACCGCGAGCGGGTTGCCGCTCAGCCCTTTCCCGAGGCCTGGGCCCGGGTCCTCGACACCCAGGTGCCGCTCTACGGCACTCTGGACGAGGACGAGCGGCGAGAGCTCCGGGGGCTGATCCAGATCTTCGTCGACGAGAAGGAGTTCGAGGGCTGTGGCGGTCTCGAGATCACCGACGACATCCGGGTGATCGTCGCGGCCCAGGCGTGCATCCTCCTCTTGGGTCGCGAAACCGACATCTACCCCAGGCTGCGAACGATCCTCGTCTACCCGCACCCGTACCAGGCCCACGCCGTCGAGAACCTGGGCGGCGGTCTGGTGGTCGAGGGCGAGCAGGCGCGGAGCGGTGAGTCCTGGTCCTACGGCACCGTGGTGTTGTCGTGGGACACCGTCCAGCACGACGCCATGGACATCCACGACGGTCACAACCTCGTGCTCCACGAGTTCGCGCACCAGCTGGACAGCGAGGACGGCGCCGCCGATGGCGCTCCGGTGCTGCCCCGGCGGTCGATGTACGTCGCCTGGGCGCGGGTCCTCGGGCATGAGTACCAGACTTTGATCGAAGCGGTGGACCGCCACCGGCCGACGGTCCTCGACAAGTACGGCGCCACCAACCCGGCGGAGTTCTTCGCCGTGGCCACGGAGTGCTTCTTCGAGCGCCCCGTCCCCCTGGCCCGGAAGAATCCGGAGCTCTACGACCAGCTGCGGAGCTTCTACGGCCGCGACCCCGCCGCTCGCCCGCGTCCGGAGCGCACAAAGCCGGCCGATCAGGCACCCTGAACGCCCCTACAAAACGCCCCGGCAAGACGCCCCCACGAGAGGCTCTGAAGGCGGTGCCCTCCTGCGCGCAGCCACGCTCCCGGGCCTCGCCCCGCAGCCCCGGCGTGACGTTTTTCGCCGCTCCTGGAACCTGACTACCACCTCGGTCGTAGACAGGGTGACGACGCCCGTCGAACCCGCAAGATTCCTGAGAGGCCGCTCATGATCAATTTCCGCCTGGCCCTTCGCTCGCTCCTCAAGAGCCCCCTGATCACCGCGGCAGCGGTGCTCTCGCTGGCCCTCGGCATCGGCGCAAACGCCGCCATCTTCTCGATCTTCCAGAGCGTCCTGCTGCGGCCCCTGCCGGTCGAACGGCCGGACGAGCTGGTCAACGTCTCGGGGCCGGGGGTCAAGTCGGGCTCGCAGAGCTCGAACGGCAGCGGCGACGTCGATTGGGTGTTCAGCTACCCGATGTTCCGCGATCTCGAGGCCTCCGACGAGGTCGCCAAGGTGCTCTCGGGTCTCGCCGCTTTCCGCTCGTTCCAGGCCAACCTGGCCTATCAGGGCGACACGGTGTCGGGGGAAGGCGCGATGGTTTCCGGCGGGTACTTCCCGGTCCTCGGGCTGCGGCCCGCCCTCGGAAGATTGCTCGGACCCGACGACGACCGCACCGTGGGTGCCCATCCCCTGGTGGTCCTGAGCCACGCCTACTGGCAGAACCGCTTCGCCTCGAGCCCCGACGTCCTCGACCAAACCCTGGTGGTCAACGGGCGGCCGCTGACCATCGTCGGCGTCGCGCCCGCGGGCTTCCACGGCGTGACGCTGGGGCAGGACCCGCAGATCTTCGTTCCCCTGAGCATGCGCGGTGTGCTGGTACCGGGGGACCCCGGCTTCGAGGACCGGCGCTCGTACTGGGCGTACCTGTTCGGACGGCTACGGCCCGGCGTCGGTCTCGACACCGCCGAGGCGGCCATCAACCAGCCCTACAGCGCGATCCTCCACGAGGTCGAGGTGCCGCTCCAGTCGGGCATGAGCGACCAGACCCTGGCCCGCTTCGCCAGCAAGAAGCTCGAGCTCGAGCCGGGGCGCCGGGGGCTCAGCGACGTCTATGGCCAGGTCTCGACACCGCTTCTGATGCTGCTCTTCGTCACCGGCTTCGTG
Organism: Acidobacteriota bacterium; assembly: GCA_020439725.1. Classification (GTDB taxonomy): domain Bacteria; phylum Acidobacteriota; class Thermoanaerobaculia; order Multivoradales; family JAHZIX01; genus JAGQSE01. The sequence continues at coordinate 1,292 of JAGQSE010000501.1, read as the reverse complement.
CTGCTCATCGCCTGTGCCAACCTCGCCAACCTGCTCCTGGTCCGGGCCCTCGAGAAGAGCGGCGAGATCGCGGTCCGCCTGTCCCTCGGGGCGCGCCGCCACCAGGTGATCGGTCAGCTCCTGGCCGAGAGCTTCCTGCTCGGCGCCGCCGGCAGCCTGGTGGGGGTGCTCGTGGCCCGCGGCACCCTCGGGCTCCTCCTGTCGCTGATCCCGCCGGACAACCGGCTGGGGCTCGACACGCACATCGGACCGGTGATCTGGATCTTCGTCGCGGTGCTGGCGGTGGTCACCGGGCTGGTCGGTCTGTTCCCGGCGCTCCACGCCACCCGCCAGGACCTCTCGGGGCGGCTCAAGGGGCAAGCCGGGCGCTCGTCCGGCTCGCGCGGCGCCAACCGCTTCCGCACGGTGCTCGTCACCTTCCAGATCGCGCTGTCGACGGCGCTGCTGGTCGCCGCCGGGCTCTTCACGCAGAGCCTGCGCAACGTCAGCCGCGTCGACCTGGGTCTCGACGTCGCGCGCCTCGCGACCTTCTTCGTGGCACCGGAGCTCAACAACTACGAGCCGGCGGCGTCCAAGATCCTCTTCGAGCGCATCGAGCAGCAGGTCGGAACGCTGCCCGGGGTGAGCGGTGTCGCCGCCTCGATGGTGCCGCTCATCGGTGGCAGCAACTGGGGAACCAACGTCTCCGTCGAGGGCTTCGAGGCGGGCCCCGACACCGACACCCACTCGCAGTTCAACCGCGTCGGCAGCGGCTTCTTCCGGACCGTCGGCATCCCGCTCCTGGCGGGGCGGGGGTTCGAGGAGCGCGACGACCTCGGCGCTCCCAAGGTGGCGGTGGTCAACCAGGCCTTCGCCAAGAAGTTCGGTCTCGGCAGCGACGCGGTCGGCAAGCGGATGCAGATGGGCTCCGGCGGCGAGAACGACATCGAGATCATCGGCCTGGCGGCGGACGCCAACTACAGCGGCGTCAAGGAGCCCGTGCCGCCGGTGTTCTTCGTGCCCTACCGTCAGTCGGAAGACATCGGCGCGATTTGCTTCTACGCGCGTACCGAAGGCGACCCCAAGATCCTGCTGCCGGAGATGCGCCGCATCGTCTCCGACCTCGACCCCAGCCTGCCCGTGGACGAGCTCCGCACCATGGAGCTCCAGGTGCAGCAGAACGTCTTCCTCGATCGCATGTTGACGACGTTGTCGGCGTCCTTCGCGCTCCTGGCGACGCTGCTCGCGGCCATCGGCCTCTACGGCGTCGTGGCCTACTCGGTGGGCCAGCGGACCCGCGAGATCGGGCTGCG
>JAGQSE010000500.1 GCA_020439725.1 Acidobacteriota bacterium | reverse complement strand
TCGGCATCGTCTTCGGCGTCGGCGCAGTGATCGCCATGCTGTCCATCGGTGCCGGTGCCGAGGCCCAGGCGTTGGAGATGGTCGAGCGGCTGGGTCTGCACAACGTCCTGGTGCGCGCCAAGGCCCTCGACGACGCCGCGGCGCAGGAGGCGCGGCAGAAGAGCGTCGGCGTTTCGCCCCGCGACGCCGAGGCCATCGTCGACGCCGTCCCGGGTGTCTTGCGGGTGGCTCCCAAGGCGGTGGTCGAGGTGTGGAACGTCGTCGCCGACGGCACCGTCAGCGACGCGTCGGTCTACGGCGTCGACCCGGAGCACGCCGAGCTCGCCGGGCTGACGCTTCGCGAGGGGCGTTTCCTCGACGCCCTCGACGTGCGCGATCACGCCCAGGTGTGCGTCGTCGGCGAAGGCGTCCGCCGGCGGCTCTTCGGCTATGGCGAGGCCCTCGGCCGGCCCCTCAAGGTCAACGACGTCTGGCTGCGCGTGGTCGGCGTCCTCGCACCCGAGGGCGCCGAACCCGATCGCCTGCAGGGGGTCTCGGTGGGCTCCACCGCCGATACCGTCTACGTCCCGGTGAGCACGGCGCTGTCGAAGTTCGAGCGCGGTCCCCTCGACGCTCCCCTGGGCGAGCTGGTGGTCGAGCTCGAGGACGGCGCCAGCGGTCGTGCCGCCGCGGCGGCCATCGGCTCGCTCCTCGACCGACTCCACGCCGGCGTCGACGACTACGAGCTGGTGGTCCCCGAGGCGCTCCTCGAGCAGAGCCGCCGCACCCAGCGGTTGTTCAACCTGGTCATGGGGTGCATCGCCGGCATCTCGCTCCTGGTCGGCGGCATCGGCATCATGAACATCCTGCTGGCGACGGTGCTCGAGCGCACCCGCGAGATCGGCGTCCGCCGCGCGGTGGGTGCCCGCCGCCGCGACGTGCTGGTTCAGTTCCTCGCCGAGGCCTTCGCCCTGAGCGCCCTGGGCGCGGTCGCCGGCATCGTCCTCGGCCTGGTGATCTCGCGGGTCATCGCCGCCTCCGCCGGCTGGCCGACGGTGGTGACGCCGCTGTCGGTGCTCCTCGCCGTCGGTGTCGCCGTCACCGTCGGTCTTGGCTCGGGGCTCTACCCGGCGCGGCGTGCCGCCGCCCTCGATCCCATCGAATCGCTGCGTTACGAATGAGCTCCGTCCAGACCCAGCCGCTGATCCGCCTGCGCGACGTCCACCGTTCCTATCGGGTGGGTGGCACCGAAGTCCGCGCCCTGGACGGTGTCGACCTTGACGTCGCGGCGGGCGAGTACCTCGCCATCACCGGTGCCTCGGGGAGCGGCAAATCGACGCTGATGCACCTCCTCGGCTGTCTCGAGACGCCGACCCGCGGCAGCTACACCCTCGCCGGCACCGCGGTCCACGAGCAAGGCGACGACGCCCTGGCGGCGATCCGCAACCGCGAGATCGGTTTCGTCTTCCAGGGCTTCCACCTGCTGCCCCGGGCCGACGCGGTGACCAATGTCGAGCTGCCCCTGGTCTACGCCGGGGTGCCGGCGGCGGAGCGTCGCTCGCGCGCCGTCGCCGCCCTTGAACGGGTCGGTCTCGGCGATCGTCTCGAGCACCGGCCGGGGCAGCTCTCCGGCGGTCAGCGGCAGCGTGTCGCCATCGCCCGGGCGCTGGTCAACGAGCCGTCGATCCTGCTCGCCGACGAGCCCACCGGCAACCTCGACCCGGCTACGTCGGTCGGCATCATGAAGCTGCTGGACCGCATCAATCGCACCGGCA
>JAGQSE010000499.1 GCA_020439725.1 Acidobacteriota bacterium | reverse complement strand
CGGCGGCCAGGCGTCGAAGGCCACCTTCCGATCCGCCACCGCGAAGTTCGCCGCTGCCGGCAAGACGATTCCGAAGAAGGATCTTGGTCAGATCGCGATGGCCTACGGCAACGTCTACGTCGCCCAGATCGCCTTGGGCGCGAAGCCCAAGCAGACGATAGAGGCCTTCCTCGAGGCCGAACGTCACGACGGCCCGTCGCTCATCATCGCGTACAGCCCGTGCATCGCCCACGGCTATGACCTGTCGCACAACGCCGATCAGCAGAAGAAGGCGGTGGAAACCGGGGTCTGGCCGCTCTACCGCTTCGACCCGCAGCGCGGTGCCGCCGGCGACCCGCCGCTCAAGCTCGACTCGGCGCCGCCCAAGGGACGGGTCGCCGACTACATGGCCGCCGAGACCCGCTTCCGCATGGTCGAGAAGATCGATCCCGAGCGCTATCGCCGCTTCCTCCGCCAGGCCCAGGAGCAGGCCGAGCAGCGCTACTCGGTCTACCGGCAGCTGGCCGGCATCACCCTGCCCCATGGCGACGGCGCCGCAGCCGCCAAGACTGCCGAAACCACCGAGACCACCGCACCGACGGCGTCCTGAGGGAGACCCGAGCATGGACCTCCGCACCCGCTATCTCGGCTTCGAGCTGCCCCACCCCTTCATCCCCGGCGCCTCGCCGCTGGTCGACGACCTCGACACGGTGCGCCGCCTCGAGGACGCCGGCGCCGCCGCCATCGTCATGCACTCGCTCTTCGAGGAGCAGATCGTCGGCGAGGAGCTGGCCACCGTCCGCGCCCTCGACGAGCCCGCCGAGTCCTTCGCCGAGGCGCTCTCCTACCTGCCCGAGCCCGACGACTTCGCCCTCGGTCCCCACGAGTACCTGGAGCAGCTGCAGCGCATCAAGGAGACCGTGGCGGTGCCGGTCATCGCATCGCTCAACGGCACCAGCCGCGGCGGCTGGCTCGAGTACGCCCGGCTGATCCGCCAGGCGGGGGCCGACGGCCTCGAGCTCAACGTCTACGAGCTGGTCACCGATCCCATGGAAAGCAGCGAGGACGTCGAGGAGCGCACCCTCGAGATGGTCCGCGAGGTGATCCAGGCGGTGGAGGGTCTGCCCGTGGCGGTCAAGCTGTCGCCCTTCTACACGGCGCCGCTGCACTTCGCGCAGCTCCTCGACCGCGCCGGCGCCGCCGGGCTCGTGCTGTTCAACCGCTTCTACCAGGCCGATCTCGACATCGAGGAGCTCGAGGTGGAACGGACGCTGCACCTGTCGGAGCGCTCCGAGCTCCTCTTGAGGCTGCGCTGGCTGGCGATCCTCGAAGGCAAGGTGGGCGCCTCGCTGGCGGTCACCGGCGGAGTCCACGAGGCCGAGGACGCGGTCAAGGCGATCCTGTGCGGCGCCAACGCGGTCCAGGTGGTCTCGACGCTGCTCCGGCGCGGTCCGGAGCGCCTCGCCACGCTACGCGACGACCTCGCCCGCTGGCTCATGGACCACGAGTACGACTCCCTCGAGCAGATGCGCGGCACCATGAGTCTCGCCCGCTGCCCCGACCCCCACGCCTTCGAGCGCGCCAACTACCTTCACCTGCTCCAGAGCTGGCGGCGCGAGGGCTGGTAGCCCGCGAAAGAGAAGCCTCGGGGCTCGCACGTCCCCCGAGAGGGAGGCTCTTGGAGGCCTCCGAAGCGGCGTCTCCACTCCTTGTGGCCCGATGTCCATAGGCGAGACATGACATGGGCCATAGCTTTCCCATATAGTACCGGGAACAATCGTCCCGTTTCGTGGCTTCACCGGCGGAAGCTCATCGCTCCTGCAGGTGACCCGATTTTCCGCGCGGTTCTTTTAGGAGGAGATCGAAGCATGAAATGGCATCGGTCGGCTCGTGTTTCCGGTGTAGCTCGGTCGAGGCAGCTCGCCGTCATCATCGCCGGAGCCCTCATCGTCGGCACACTCTCGTCCGCGCAGGCGGAAAAGCTCGACGCCAACAACCCCGGCGTCCTCGAACCGGTCACCTCGCACCTCCAGGGCAAGGAGATCCGCGTCCCCCACACCGATCAATCGGTCGACGGCGTCGCCCAATCGACCATCGTCGGGGCGGCCCTTTGGACGCCCGCTACCGCGACCAAGAGCCTGACGGGGCACCCCATCACCCGGGTCACCAGCCCCAACGACGACATGCGCTCGGACCTCCAGGCGATCTACCACGCCGCCCGCGACCGAGACGCCGAGGCCATGAAGGCGCCCGCCCAGGATCTCCTCGACATCCTCCACGGCGAAACCTCGGGACGCATCTACGACGGCTTCGCGATGCTCAACTACAACCGCGGAGCGTTCGCGCCGGGCCAGGAAGAGGGTGAGTACAAGATGCGCCGGGTCCACGACACCGGCGAGAGCTTCGTCAATCCCTTCGATCCGGAGGGCGGTCTGGCGAAGATCTGGGAAACCGACATCAACCTCCTCTACTACGACGGCCAGATCGACTCCGACACCTTCTTCGTCCGCTTCCCGGTGGACGTCGCCAAGGACGACACGCTCCGCGTCCACTACCGCATCTTCACGCTGGTCGACGAGGACTTCTCCCCCACCCTGGTGATGCTCGATCGCCGCCAGGCCCTCGACACGGTGCAATTCCCGTTCAAGGGCTTCGACGCCGTGTGGCTCGCGATGAACGCCGGCCAGGTGGTCGAGGTCACCCTCGACTACCCGCCGTCGCAGATGGTCCGCGGCATCTACACCTGGGGTTGGCGCGAGCACCCGCCGCGCATCCAGTTCATGCAGCCGGTGTTCGAGATCCGCAACGCCCACACCGGCGAGGTCGAGCTCGACCCGCCCGGTCGCTCCTACACGACGCGCAACCGCGAGGACCTGACCGTCGACGCCATCGGTGAGGCAGCACCCGAGAAGAAGATGCTGCACGTCGCCGAGGCGGTGTTGGCGGGGGCCGACCCCGAGGAGATCGAGCGCTGGATGACCGAGCGCGACGCCGGTCCGCGGGGCACCTGGCCCGAGTGGGCCGGGCTGGTCAAGGAGCAGACCCAGTTGCCCGAGGAGGCGTGGGAAGTCCTGGCCGCCGAGGGCATCGAGCGCGGCAGCTTCGGCGGCTACCAGATGATCTCGGTCTTCCTCAACAACGAGATGTACGGCGACGGCCCGTTCCTCAACGAGATCAAGCTGTGGGACCAGGGCGACACCTTCCGCGTCAAGCTGATCAACCTCGACAACCACACCCACTACTTCCGCAACGTCGACTTCGGGCCGCGCCTCAGCGACGACATCCTGAGCTGTTGCGGCGGCGGTCTCACCAGCTTCGAGGTCATGAACTTCAAGGGCACCTATGGCGTGCCCAAGGTCGCCGAGATGCAATGGCGAGCCGGTTGGGGTTTCCGACCCCACTACGACGTCATCCAGCAGCAGGACGTGTTCTCCCGCGGCCAGGACCGGGTGCGGCTCAAGCCCTACCGCGGTGGCGACGGCTCGACCTATCTCGGCTACCAGTGGTCCGAGGCGGCGCGCAAGGGTGATTTCCGCTTCAACCCGCCCAACTTCATCATCACCAACACCGAACACCCGAGCGAGTTCCAACTGCGCGACGCCGACGGCGAGAACGGGTTGGTCATCGGCCAGTTCACCGAGGGCTTCGGCATCGTCCAGATGTGCCCCGAGGACGGCCCGGGGTTCTGCACCACGGACTTCGGCCCCACCAACCCGAACGGGGTCTACAACGTCGACAGCGACGGCGACGGGGTCAACGACGAGCTCCACTTCCCGCCCTTCCTGCGCAACCCGGCGCAGGGGCAGACCGGTGCCGGCGACATCATTCCGCCCACCGGTGCGTGGCGTCCCTTCCTGTGGCTCAACCCCTACAACGGCACGATCTACCTCGACCCCGAGGACAAGAGCAAGGGCTACTGGGCCGACCTGACCTACATCCATGGTCGCCCGGTCTTCGCGGGTTCGTCGATCAGCGCCAACATCGAGCTGCCGCGGGCCTCGGGCCAGGTCTTCTATCAATTCGACGACCTGTTCCACGACAACAGCATCTTCTCCCCCCACCCGGTCTTCGCGGGCTTCGACGACGAGGCCGAGAGCGACCGGGTGACGGTGCTCAAGGCGTTTCGCGACGGCCTGCTCAAGATCCGAGGGGTGCTGACGCCGCTGGCGAGCGGTCACTACGCCGAGTGGGTGACGCTCTACGACGGTCCTGCCGGTGACGACGGTTGCACCGGCGAGGTGCTCCTGACCGGACCGGTGCGCCAGGAGGACGGACTCTTCCTCTTCCGCTGCGGCGAGGGCAGCTGCCAGTCGCCGCTGGCGCCGGCGGTGCTGTCCGAGGGGGCTCCAGGCGCCCACGCCTGCGTCCAGTCGACGGTGGGCGCCTTCCGCGATCTGGAGATCGGGGGCTGAGCGTTGATTCGAAGCCGTGGTCCCGGCCACTGCCCGCCCGGGCCGGGACCACGCCTTCGTCGCATGTGATTTTCGATGTGGAGACCAGGATGAATTCGAACGAGCCGGGCGCTCTGGCGCCTTCGACCCAGCCCTTCCGCCGCCGCCGGAGCTTGCGGCTCCCCCTCGGTCTCGCCGTCGCCATCGTGGCGTGGGAGTACGTGCTCAACGCGTTGCTCAATCCCGACGTCGACTGGAGCCTCGCGGGGGTCGCCGGCCACATGGTGCTCGACGTCTGCCTGCTCGTGCCGATGCTCGGCCTTGCCCTCTTCCTCGCCCTCCGGCTGGCCCGCCGGATGGGTTTCGCGACGACGGACGGTGCCGGGCTCCTCGGCACCGCCGGTGTCGCGGCGCTGGTGGGCTTCCTGGTCCTCCTACCGCTGACCAGCACCCGCGACCTGGCCCACGAAGAGCTCGGCCGGCTCACTGGGCTCGCCCTGGCGGAGGTCCAGACGACCACGGTGACCTCGGACCTGACGATCCGCGAAGCCACCCAGCTCTGCTCCTTCGGCTCGCTGCGCAACCCGAGCCTGGCCCGCGGCTCCTACCAAGAGATTGGCACCACGGTCCTCGAGCGTCTGTCGAAGGGGATCGAAGACGGTCTGATCCAGCTCGCCCTGTGGCTGCCGTTGCTGCTCCTCGTCCTGTGGCGGGGCACCGGCCGCCCCTTGAGCCGGAGCCAGCTGCAGCCTCTCCTGGCGCTGTGGCGAACCCGTACCGCCCGGGCGGTCCTCGGCGTCGTCCTGGTGAGCGCGGCGGCGGCGGCGGTTCTCGACACCTCCGGCGACGCCGTCGACCCCGAAACCGTGCTGGCCCGTGCCGGCGCCGTTTACAACGCCTGCACCGACGGCGGCGAGGTCAAGGAGTACAACGTCTCCGCCATCGACGTCACCATGACCCTCAACCGCTGGGGCGACCACGTCCTGGGCACCCACATGTACGCCCTCGACGCCAACATCCCGGCGATCCGCGAGTTCGAGGCGGCCCTCGACGCGGACCGCGCCCTGCCCGACGGCGCCGGGGTCACCCGCGTCGCCTTCGGTCTGCGCAAGGACCCCATCCAACCTCTGGTCCTGCGCGCCAACCTCGGCGACTGCCTGCGGATCCACTTCACCAACGCCCTCTCCGACGGCCAGCCGGCCTCGATGCACCTCTTGGGTCTGCCCCACACCGTCGCCAACGCGGGCAGCGCGGTCGGCAACAACCCGGACACCTTCGCCGCGCCCGGCGCGACGGTGACCTACGAGATCCCGATCCCGCGGGAGCCCGGTGCCGAGCGCGCCTACTACTTCCACGATCACGGCGCCGGCCGGCAGCGCCAGAGCATGGGTCTGTTCGGCGCCATCGTCGCCGAGCCCCGCGGCGCCACCTACCTCGACGTCGAGACCGGCGAGCCCCTCGACACCGTCACCGG